>JAYRFD010000382.1:0-2525 GCA_041908565.1 Polyangia bacterium
ATCTGGTGATGGGTGTATTCCTGCCCAACCACCGCGTCGTCGCGAACGCCCAGAAAGACGACCAGCGCCCCGCCCAGTGCGTCTTGGTCGCGCGCCAGATAGGGCCGCAGCGCCTCGCCCACCGCGCTTGGGGCCAGGCCGGGGACAAGCGGAGCCGGAATGGCGCAGACGATCTGCCGCGCTTGAAACGGACCCCGCGTTGTCTCGACGGTAAAGTCGTCGATGCGACCGCGGACCGCCGTGACCCGCGTGCCCACGCGCAGGGTGCCGCCCAGCGTTCGATACTGGGCGGTGAAGCGCCGCAGGAAGCCCGCCATGCCGCCGCGCGCGCGCGTCAGTCCGGCTCCGCGAATCGTCGATCCCAAGACGCCGTTGACAAGCGGCGCCTCGTCGAGCTTCGAGTGCACCGTGTCTTCGATCAGCATCGACAAAAGACCGCACAGCGCCGGGTCGTCGCGCAGGCCGTGGGCCCGCAGCGCATCGCCCACCGTCCACTGCATGTATCGCGCGAGCGGCAGGTTCGAAAGGCCCAGCGCGCGCACCGCCCGGGCCACATCACCCAGGCTGTGAATCGGCAGCGCGACGCCGTTCCGACTGGCCTGCCAAAACGCCGCGGCAATGCGATCGAACAGGGCCCACAGCGACCGCTGCGCCGGTCCATCGCCAAAGGCCCGCAGTCGTTCCTGCGCCCAGCGCGCGGGATCGCGGTGCAGTGTGACGCGACGATCCGGCAGCCACGCGACATAGCCCGGCAGGACCTCGCCCTCCAGCTGCGGCATGCCGATGGCCGATAGAAGCTCTCCGCCGACGCCGTCTGGTTCAAAGTCAACCAGCGTCGTGGCCCCGACATCGAAGTGGAAGCCGGCCCGCCGAAAGTATCCGGCACAGCCCCCCGGCAGCCCGTGCGCTTCCAAGACCAGGGTGCGCAGTCCGACCGCCTGCAGCCGTGCGGCCGTGGCCATCCCTGCGATCCCCCCACCGACCACTGCAACATCAAACATCTGAACCGTACATCCTAACCGCAAGTGCCCACCGTCGGACAGGGGGCACTCCGGTAACCCGCATCCGCCGCCGAGCATCCCGCGGCCCATTCGCGTGCTTGCTTCGCGCGGTTGGTTCGTGCGCTTGGTGTGGGCGGCCCGTTCGCGTGGTTCGGTCGCGCGGCCCGTTCAAGCAGCTTGTTCGCGTGGTTGCCTCGGGGCGGACCTGCAGGCCGTGGGCTGGGCACTCAAGAACTGGGCGCAGCGCTCGCGGTGCCGAGTCGCCTTACCAGCAGAAGCGGCGGCCCTCGGCTTTGCAGCGTCGCTGCTTTTCTTCCTCGCTGCGTCGCCAGCGCTCGGCTTCATCCTTCAGGGTCTGGACGGTCGGCCACTCAAAGCCTGGGGGGCAGTGAAGGACATAGATGGCGTCGCGGGCCGGGCCGCGATCCCAGGGCCAGCGTCCCGGCCACAGCGTGTAGTACGGATAGCGCGCCGCGGTCTGGCAATCGCCAACCTTGGGCACAAACGACAGGGCGTAGCGGATGTCGGACACCCACCAGTGATGGCGCCCCTCGTCGAGCTTGCCGGTGCGGCGCGACATCTCTTCAAAGTGCCAGGTGCCGCTGTATTCAAACCCAGCGTCGATCTGGTTCTTGGCTACGCCAGCGTGCAAGAGGTCGCTCACGGCCTGGGCGCGCGCCTGGTTCCAGCGCAGGTAATGACGGGTCCCAGTCAGCGACACCACCGCCATCAGCGAAAGCCCCAGCCCGATGAAGCGAGCGGATCGCTGCAGCACCGCCGACGGCAGCGCCGCGACCACGACGATCCACAGAAGCGGCAGGGCCGGCAGCAGGTAGCGGTCGAACAGAAACGGCCCGGTCAAAAGGTGCCAGCCCAGATAGCAAGCGGCGACGGCGAACGGCAGGACACGCGACTCCGGCAACGGCTCCTTCGCCGCAACATCCATCGAAGCAGCATCGCCGGTATCCGCCGCCGCCCTTGGGCCGGCCCAGCGGCTGGGCAAAAGTCCGGCCAGCGTGCGCAAGGCCGTCGCTAGCTCGTCCAGAAACAGGCCGGAAAACAGCCCCGCCGACGCCAAGCACAGCGCGGTCAGCAGCGGCCCCAGCCAAGGGGCCCACGGCAGACCGTGCGTCCCGCCCAGGTAGGCTTCGGGGTTCAGCGTCTGCGGTCCGATGCCCAGCGAGTACACGATGTTGCCAAGGTAAGGCATCAACGGGAACATCGTTGAGTCCGGGCTGCGGTGCAGGGAAAGCCCGCGGCCTCCCGCGAGCAGCGCGATCAAGACGACCAGCAGGGCTCCGCCGCCCAGACAGGCCAGCGTGGCGGGCGCCCGACGCAGCGGCAGGATCCGCCCAAGCTGCGACCAGCCGCCGCGATAGCCCACCAGCACACCGAACAAGAGCGGCAGCAGCCACAGCGCGAAGTAGTACGCGAAGGCCAGCAGATGGAACGCCTGCTGATAGCCGCGAAGCTGCAGGATGCGGCTCCAAGTCTCGCGATTGGCCAGCGTCGCCCCGTGCACAC
>JAYRFD010000383.1:0-1530 GCA_041908565.1 Polyangia bacterium
AAGATGGAAAGCGCGAGACGTCTCATGGTTCCTCCTCGGCGACGCGAACAGTTCAACCGCCGCAGCACTGGCCAGGACGGGAAGCCACAGCGCGACAAGGTACGCGGTGTCTTCCGAGATGCTGCAGGCAGAAAAAGCGACCAACAGCGCGCGCGATGTCACGGCGACGCTTAGCTGAGCCAACACATGCAGGACATAGCGACGGTGTTCAGCAAACTTGCGGGCCCGCGCGGTGCGGATTCCCTGGACCATCGCCCAGACCACGATCAGGCCGGATGCCACGAAGCCCAGCGTGGACGGCAGGCCGCCCTTGGCGGACAGCGACAGATAAAAGCCGGACGGCGCCAGCGCCAACAAGGTGACAGCGCCGACGATGCGCCCCAGCCAGCGATGCACGCGGGGCACGCGGCGCAGCACCCACGTCGATGTCAGAAGCAAGCAGCCCGGCAGGGCCAGCGCGGCGGCCGCGACGTGCGTGCGCAGCGAAAGCAGCCACAGTTCCTGACGCGGAAGGGGCAGCTTTTCGACCAGGAAGGCCGGCATCTCTTCGACGAAGTACGAAACGCTGGCGGTCGTGATGGCGATCGATCCCGCCAGCAACAGGGCCCATGAAACCCAGCGAAGCATCGGCAGCAAACGCGGCATGCGGCGTATAGACGCCTGATGCTGGGAAAAGATCTGGAGGCCGCGTCCGCGCACAGTCCGAACCGATCAGCGACGCAGCCCCCGCACCAAGCCCGCATCGTCTACGGGTTTTATGACACTGGACATTTGTGTGGGTGCCTTGGTATAGCCCGGTCAGTTTTGCGAGTGGGTCGAACCTGCGGTCGTTCTGCGACGCGATGAAGAAGACACCGCCCAGCGCTTCCCCGCCCCGGTATCCGACGCCAGGTATCCGACGCCAAGCAACCGACGCCAAACAACCGACGAACCGCCGCGTTGTCAGCCCCCCACCGCAAGAATGAGAGTCAAAGGAGACAGACCCGACATGGCCCACGACAAGAAAGACGATTCCCGCAGCAAAAGCAGCAGCGCCGCCATTCACAGCCACAGCGAACGCGAAGCCGCCCTGGAAGCCGTCACCAGCAACATCGAAAAGCAGTTCGGCACGGGCGCCATCATGCGTCTGGGCGAAGGCATCGCGCTGCCGGAAGTGCGGGTGATCCCGTCGGGCTCGCTGGCGCTGGACATCGCGCTGGGCTGCGGCGGTTTCCCGCGCGGTCGCATCTTGGAAGTCTACGGTCCAGAGTCGTCGGGCAAGACCACGCTGGCCCTGTCGACGATCGCCGAAGCGCAGCGCCGCGGTGGCGTCTGCGCCTTCGTCGATGCCGAGCACGCACTGGACGTCAGCTACGCCCGAAAGCTGGGGGTCAAGACGGACGATCTATTGGTGTCGCAGCCGGATCACGGCGAACAGGCGCTTGAGATCACCGACATGCTGGTGCGCTCGGGCGCCGTCGACATCGTGGTCGTGGACTCGGTGGCGGCCCTGGTGCCGAAGGCCGAAATCGAAGGCGAGATGGGCGATCA
>JAYRFD010000384.1:0-3718 GCA_041908565.1 Polyangia bacterium
CCACGCCAGAGTCTCCGGGAACAACCCCCGGGCCGTTGAACAGGATCGGAACATCGGTGTCGTAGCGATAAAACGATCCGTGCGAAGTGCCCAGCTCTTTGTCGCCGTACTTGCCCCAGAAGCAGAACGGCGCCGCGACCAGCACCACTTCGCCCCCGCGCAGCGGGAAGAAGCTGCGCGACACCGCCATCGCGGCATCCGTCGGCGGCAGCCAGCCTCGCAGAAGCTGCGTACGCGTGTAGTAACCCAGCATGCCGGGCAGCTCCATCGCGGCGCGGCCTGCGATCTCTTCGACCAGCGCAGGATCCGCTTTCGATTGCGCGATCAGCTTGGGTGACAAGTAGATGCTGGGATCTTCCAGCGCCACCACCCAGTCCCCCGTCACACCGAAGTGATCCGACAGCGCCTTGTTGACCTTCTCTTTGATCGACGGCTTCTTCACGCGCGTCGCGGCCATGCTGCGCTGAGCCATCTCATCCGGGATCGGTGCAGCACCGTGATCGGCCGTAAACAGCACCATCACTTCGCCAGGCTTGTACTGCTTGTCCAAGTCCGAAAGCAGTGCGGCGAGCGCGCGATCCAGGCGCAGCACCATGTCCTGATACTCGTGCGAAAACGGCCCAAACAAGTGACCCGCCAAGTCCGTCGTGCTGATCGAGATCGCAAGCACATCGGTGACACCGCGCTTGCCCAGGTTTTCACCCGCCAGCGCGGCGCGGGCAAAGTCCATCGTTAGATCCAACCCCAGCGGCACATAGCTGATCGTTTCGTAAAAGCCAGGACCCGGTGACTGCAGCTTGCCGTTCACCGGATGCGGAAACACGCGCCCCAGACCTTTCAGATCGGCTTCGTACGGCGAGTTGTCTGTGGTCGTGTACGACTCGGTGGGCAGCAGGCGTTCCCAGGGCTTGTTGAAGCCGGCATCGGCGAGCTTCTTGTGGTTCCACGCCTTGACCCAGTCCGGCAGATCCTTGGCGTAGTACGTCGACGTCGTGAACTCGCCGGTCTGATCGGAAAAGAAGTACGCGCGGCCCAAGTGGCCACCCAACAAAATCGCGCCGCGCGCCTTGAGCGCGATCCCCAGCACGCGCGAGTCTTGGCTGGACATGCGTAGCTCGTCAAAGACAGTGCTGCCGACCATGTTTCGCGGCGACGAGTCGTCATCCAGCGTCAGCTCTTTTTCGCCCAGAATCGTCGACTGCGGGTCGTACAACATCGACTCCGCCTTGCCGCTTTGACGATTCCAGAACTTGTTCTGCGTGATGCCGTTCAGGTAGCCATACGATCCGGTCGCAATCAGCGCATGACCGGGGCCGGTATACGTGTTTTGTTGACCGTAGCGCCCAATCGCAAACGCCCCTTGGCGCATCAAGCGCTTGAGCCCACCTTCGACAAACATCGATCCGTAACGCGTCAGATTGTCGGCGCGAAACTGATCGGCCACCAGCAGCAGAACCAGCTTGGGCGGCGGCAGCGCGCTCTGTGCATTCTTGGCGGTCGGTGCCGCCAGAAGCGGTCGAAAGGAAGGCAACGCGACTGGGGCTGCGCCCATGGCAGCGCCAAGCAGTGCTCGGCGCGAGATCAAGACAGACGAGGCTTTGGTCCTCTGCTGAGTCATCGCAAATCCCTTCGGCTAGCCCGTCCATCGTATCGCAGATCGCCACGGGTTCTGCCGCTTTCACTCCTCGCAACTGCAGGTGAAAGAACGGGAGTTTCCGCATGCGTTGACGTGTTCCCAAGCGGTGACGCCCCTACATCCGCGCAGGGCTGTGCCTCTGGTGAGCCGCCGCATGCAGTCCAGGCTGTTGTGATACCGTGCCGGGCATGTGGATTATGGCGCTGCGCTTGGCGCTGCGGGCACTGCAACGGAACCGGCTGCGATCGGCCCTTACGGCCCTCGGTGTCATCATTGGCGTCGCGGCGCTGATCACCACCGTGGTCACCGGAGAAGGAGCGCGAAAAGTCATCGCGCAGCAGGTCGCATCAATGGGCTCTGCCATGCTGATGATCGTGCCGGGGGCGTCGGTGCAGGGCGGCTTTGTCGGCGGCGCCGGATCCGGTCGACCGCTGCTGCGCGAAGACATTGATGCGATCAAGGAAGCGCGCTCGGTTCGCTTCGCCGTGCCCATCGATCGCAGCGGCGGACAAGTGATCAGCGCAAACCTGAACTGGTCGACGCAGATCTTGGGCACCGCGCCTGAGTACGTGCAGATTCGTGACTGGCCGATGGCGCGGGGTCGCTTCTTCACCGAATCCGACAACGACACCGCAGCCAAGGTCTGCGTGCTGGGTCAGACGGTGGCGCAGAACCTGTTTTCCGATCACAACCCGGTCGGCGAATCGATCCGCGTCAAGCAGATGCCCTGTGAGGTGATCGGCGTCTTGGCGACCAAAGGCCAGTCGGCCATGGGCAACGATCAAGACGACATCGTGATCGTCCCGCACCTGACGCTGCGCACGCGCATCATGAGCCAAAGTCGACAGCACGTCGGGCAGATCATGGTCTCGGCAACATCGGACGAAGATCTGCCGCAGGCAGAACGCGAAGTGACACAGATCCTGCGCCAGCGGCACAAGCTAACCGACGAGCAAGAGAACGACTTCACGGTGCGCAACCTGTCCGAGCTTTTGCAGACGCAGCAGCGCATTGTCGAAACCCAGACCGCGATGCTGCGCAACGTGGCGGCGGTGTCTTTGCTGGTCGGCGGCATCGGCATCATGAACATCATGCTGGTGTCCGTCACCGAACGTACGCGCGAGATCGGCCTGCGCTTGGCCATTGGCGCTCGCGAGACCGACATCCTGCTGCAGTTCCTGGTTGAAGCGGTGGTGCTGTCGGTGCTGGGCGGTCTCTTGGGGATCCTGCTGGGCATGCTGGGCGCCAAGCTGCTGTCCCAGCTTGGGGGAGGCACGCCGGTCGATTTCTCTGCCGCCTGGATGGCGCTTGGCTTCGGAGTCTCTGTCGGGATTGGCGTGCTGTTCGGCTTCTATCCGGCCCGCAAAGCAGCGCGCTTGGATCCGATCGATGCGCTTCGGTACGAATAGGCAGCGCAGAACGGCCGGCAGCGGCCTTATTGCGTCAGCAGTCCGCGACGGAACAGCGCATACGCCGTCAGCGGCGTCAGGGGATTCAGCGTGACCATCGCCACCACTTCGTGCTGGGCCTGGCCGCGCGTCAGCAAGAACTGGTGCGCAACCTCGACGCCAAAGGTGGTGCCAAAAAAGAACGCGGAGAGTCCGTTGCGGGCTCCAACGCCGATGGCATCACTGGCCTGTCCTGCGATGAAGCGAGGGGTGTACGCCACGGCCCAGCCCTGCTGCGCTTGACCGACGCCCAGGCTGATCCCCAAAAGGCCACGATGTCCGCCGATCGCGCTGCCTTGCCAGCTGTATCCGGCATCCAGTGCGAAAAATAGCTGGGGCCTTGGCGGCATCAACGGATGCGAACGACCCACCTGGCCACCGACGGCATTTCGCGCCACATCGCTGGCTGTCCAGCCGGCAGCAGCCGACAGATCGCGGTGCAGGATCATGCCGACGTTCACATCCAGCGCGAAGCCGCCCTGCGGCATGTCGATCCCCGCGCCGGGGGCAAACGCTGCAGCGCCACCCAGCCCAACACGCAACGCGGGAAAAGGATCCTGGCTGGTCGCGGCCTGCGCAGGAAGAACGGATGTCCACGTCGAGATCGCCCAGGCGACCGCTGCGGCCGATGCGA
>JAYRFD010000385.1:0-3634 GCA_041908565.1 Polyangia bacterium
CGAATCTCCGACGGTGCAATACACAGTTAGGCCGGCGGATCGGCACAGCTGGATGGCCGCAGTTCCGATCCCAGATGCCCCGCCATGGACCAGCACGCGGGCGCTTTGGCCGGTGCGAAACGGCAGGCCACCCAAGCGAAACAGGTTCAGGTAGGCGGTCAGAAAGACCTCGGGCAAGGCGCCTGCTTGTTCCATGGATACGCCGGTCGGGATGGGCATCACCTGGCCAAGCGGGACCGCAACCTGTTCGGCGTAGCCTCCGCCCGCAAGCAGCGCTATGACCGGCTGTCCCACCTGCAGCCAAGCCGGTCGCGCGGGGTCCGCGGCATCTTTGGAATCGGCGATGGCCAGCACATGACCGGCCGCTTCCAGACCCAAGATGGGGGATGATCCCGTCGGTGGCGGGTACATGCCCCTGCGCTGCAAGACGTCGGCGCGGTTGACCCCAGCAGAGCGGACTTGGATCAAAGCCTCGCCCGGTTTCAGCGCTGGATCGGGACAGTCGACCCAGCGCAGGACATCTGGTTCGCCGGGCTGGTCGAAGTGGATGGCCTTCATGCGTCATCCCGCGCGGGCTGGCTGCGATCCCCAGACCGGCCGCCTACCGGCTGAACAGAGCGTTGGTGGAGGACGCGCAGCACGTGCTTCCACACATCGGCTTGGCCTTCGCCGGTCTGCGCGGAAACGATCAGCGGCTCTTGTCCAAGCAAGCGGGTCAGAAGGGCGGCGACTGGCTTGCGTTCGCTCTTGGCCAGCTTGTCCGCTTTGGTGATCACGGGCACCACGGAGCGGCCCAGATCCCGCAGATAGGTGGCGAGTTCCAGCTCATCGAACAGCAGGTCTTGGGCTCGATCGGCGCCTTGCAGCAGGCGTCGCCCGTCGCACAGCAGCACCACAGCCGACAAGTTGTCGCGACCCGTGAAGTACTCTTCGACCATGACCCGCCAAAGCTGACGTTCGCTGCGGCTGACTTCGGCGTAGCCAAAGCCAGGCAGATCCGCGCACAGAAGCTCACCGCGCGATCCGCCCGTGCCGATGTACTTGGCGGCAAAGAAGTTGATAAGCCGCGTACGCCCTGGGGTCTGCGATACGCGGGCCAGCCCCGAGCGACCCAACAAGACGTTCAGCAGGGATGACTTGCCGACGTTGCTGCGACCGCAGAAGGCAATCTCGGCACGACCGCTGGCCGCCGGCCAGTCCGGTTTTCGGCTCGCACTCTTTAGATAGGAAGCGTCAATGATGCGCATGAGCGGCGCGCAGCTTATCAAAAGCCACGGAAGCCGCGGCGTTTCCGCGCCATCGGGAACGGTTGCGCGGGCCGAGCGTTGAGGCTGCGAGTCTGGCCGCCGGTCGCGCGCGGGCGCTGATACCATCTAGCCATGTCGGATGCCTCTCCTCGTCGATCCCCAAGCTGGCGCGTTCGTGGGCTGGCCATCGCGGCCGCTGTGCTGTGTGTGCTGTATCTGGCCATCGGTGCGCTGACCGCGCTGACCATGACGCGGCCCAAGCGGCGCTTCAAAGCCGAGCACAACCCCGCGTCGCGAAACCTGCCGTATGAAGAGGTTCGCTTTCCCTCGCGGGGTGGCGATGCCGACATCGCGGCGTGGTTCGTGCCAGCGGCTGGCTCGCAGCGGGCGGTGGTCTTGGTCCATGGCAAGGACAGCAACCGGTCACGCTTCATCGAACACTCTGGCCCCATCGCGGTCGAGCTACACCGGCGCGCCTTCAACCTCTTATTGATCGACCTGCGCGGGCATGGGCAGTCCAGTCCGGCGCGCTTGAGCTTCGGCATCAAAGAGCACCGCGACATCCTGGGCGCCGTCGACTATCTGGGGACGCGCGGCTTTGTGAAGGGGCGAATCGGCGTGCTGGGGCAGTCGATGGGCGCGGCATCGACGCTGCTTGCGACCGCGGCAGAGCCCGGGATCGCGGCGGCCGTCAGCGACTGCGCGTATTCAGACATCCTGTTGGTGATGGAGAGGCAGTTCCAGCGCAGCACGGGGCTGCCTAGCTGGTTCATCCCATCCACGCGGCTGTTCGGCTGGATTCTGGAAGGGGTGGATCTGGCATCGGCGCGGCCGGTTCAAGCGGTACCGCAGATTGCGCCGCGTCCTCTTCTATTGATCCACAGTGGGGCGGATGCCCTGATTCCGGTGGGGCATGCAGCGGATCTCCGCTTGGCGGCCGAGGGCAGTCGGCTGTGGGTAATCGACGGGGCCGCGCACGTCGGGGGCATCAAGACCGCCGAGACCGCCTATCAAAAAGAGGTGGGAGACTTCTTCGAGCGCAGCGTGCCCAAGGGCTAGCTAAGAACCGAAGCGGGGGCAGGGGGCGGGGCGTCAGTTGCTGAACTGGAAGTAGACGGCGACGCTCTGCGATTCCAGGTTGTGGTCGTAGCAGCTTGCCGTGCCGGCGGTCGTGATCTGCGGGCTGTAGGCGGCGTTCGGCGGCGTCGGCATGTTGACGGCCTGATGGGGAATCGGGCCGCTGCAGTGCAAGACATGCGAAGCCGTGGGGTCCTTGTTGACGAACTGCAGCTTCACGCCGCCCCGTCGCAGCTTGACCGGTGTCGGAGCCTGCGCCCCCGCGGCGCCAATCTTCAGCGGGTCGTTGCCGGGGATGGTCCAGGTGTGGGGCGTGGCAGTGCCGCCCTTGCCGGAATACTCGACGACCAGCTTGGGCTCGAACGGGATGGGGACGGCGCGACTGTCGCCGCTGGTGCCGGCGGGACCTTCCAGATCGGCGTGCAGCGCAAAGGTCTTGCCGGAATCCAGGCTGCTGCCGGTGGGAACTCGCAGGCTGATGGTCACCGGCACGTTGGCGTCCGCGGTCACGGTCAAGGACGCGGGCGACACCTCTATATATAGATCGTTGGCGGGCACGTCTGTCTTGACCGAAAAGCGCACGGTCTGGCCCATGGCCTGACGCGACAGCACGACGGCGGTGGTCAGCGTGGTCTTGGCTCCCAGCGACAGCGGTGCAAGGTCGGTCCCCAGCTGGCCGTCGAAGCAGAAGGCACCCGATGCGCAGGGATCAGGCTCTGGCGGATGCTCGATGCTGGGCAGCGGCGGCGGTTCGGCGGACGGCAGAACATCTGGCGCCAAGCCTCCGCAATTGACCAGCGGTCCAAAGGTGACAAGAAGCCCAACGCCCAGACCGATGCGGGCCAGGCGCTGGATGGATTGACGAAGGGACGACATGGCGAGGCTCCTTCGAAGGGGAAGAGGCCGAGAGCTTAGCTGCACAGTTCGCTTCAAAGGAAGCGCAACCTGCGGATTTCTTGCGCGAATTCGTCAGCCGCACGCGCGGCCGCGCTGGGATTTCATGCGCTCGTCAAGTTGTGCGGCTCGTCGATCACGCTCGATCCGCGACGCCGCCCGGCCTCATACAATGATCGCGATGGGCTGCTTCAACCTGCGCGCGGCACGGAACCAAGTGCTGCTGAGCCTTGTGCTGGCCGTGTGTCCGCGACTTGCGACGGCGCAGGCACAGGCGGAATCTTTGCCACCTCTGCCGTCGGGAACAGGCTTCGTTCGGCTGGCGGTTCCGGGCTTTCAGTCGGCCGTTGTGGCGTGGCCGGCCCAGCCTGCGGCGGTCTCTCGACCCCTTCCGGTGATCATCGCGGCGCACGGCA
>JAYRFD010000386.1:0-3100 GCA_041908565.1 Polyangia bacterium
CGCGCATCCCGCCCGGTGCCGAGAGCTTCTTGCCGCACGCCCACGCCGTTCAAGAAGAGTGGGTCTACGTTCTTTCTGGCAGTGGTCAAGCGCAGATCGGCGCGGCGGAATACGCGATAGGACCCGGCGATTTCCTGGGTTTTCCGACGGATGGCACCGTGCATCACATCCGCAACACCGGGGAAGTCGATCTGCTTCTGCTGCAAGGCGGCGAGCGCGGTCGTCTGGAACTGGCCACGTTTCCCACGATCGGCAAGCAGATGCTGGTCGCGGGCGAACAGCAGGCCCAGTTTTTCCCCATCGCTTCGGCGGACACCTTGCCGTTTTCCGCGTGGATTGCTTCTGACCCGGCAAAAGACGCGGGACGTTAGCGCGTACTAGCGCCGGTGCAGTGCGTCGGCTTCCTCGCGTGAGATCGTGCGATCAGCGTTGCCGTCGATGGCTCGCAACAGCAGGTCGATGGTGATCGGCGAAGCCGGTGCCGAAGTCAGGCGCGACACGGCTGCTGATAGCTCGGATTCGGACAGCTTGCCGTCGCGGTCGGTGTCCAGAAGCTCGAAGTGACCGAGCCGCGCAAACAGCTCGCGCGAAAACGCGTCGATCAGCACGACCTTGACCTCGCGCCCGCTGCCTTCGGGGGGTACGCACTCGGGATGCTGCGTGCCATAGGTCTCAAGCGGCTCGATGTGATCCATGCCGGTCAGCAGGTTGCGCACCAGCGCGATGCGGTAGCCGCGATCCGGATCCAGCGGCTCGCCGGCCACATGCGTCAGAAGGTTGCCGGCATCAGACACCTGCATGCGATCGTCGACATGCAGGAAGGCGCCCGATCCCTGCGGTGCCCTGCTGCGCGACGCCAGGATCGCATCACGCAGCACGCGACCTGGGATCACCGCCACTACGACTTCGTTGTCGAAAGGCACTTCACCTTTCAGATCGCCGTAGGTAAAGCGGTCGCGATACTCGCGGTTGCCACGCACACCGCCCCCGTTTAGCAGGCAGCCTTGGGCGCCCACTGCATCGCGAATCCGCGACGACAAGAGCGTCGAAAGCGAGGTCTGATGCAGCCGCGTTCCAATCGATGACAAGACCTGCCCGGGCGGAATCAGAAGCAGCGTCGCCGCTTCCAGTTCGCGCACGGCCTGCATGCGGGCATTGACGCGCGATCGCAGCGCGGCGTCCTCGGGATATCGCCGACAGTCGTCCAGCATGACGCGGACTTGCGGCAGGTCCGGCGTACCCGCCGGCGGAACCGCAGCGGGCCAGACCAGATCCAGGATGACGGCGTGTTCGGCATCCATGCCAGCCTTTACGATCCATGAGCTGCCGACGTATTCCAGGTACACGCGGTGCTCGTGCCCACCGATGATCACGGGCAGCGGCGGAACCCCGTCGGGGCGTCGGGATTTTGCCAGCTCGCGATCCAGGTCGATGTCTTGATGCGTCAGCGGCAGCACGCAGCAGCAGTCCTGCGATTTCATCAGGTGCTCGGCCACGCGCAGCACCGCTTGATTGGCCGGCTCGATATGTCCGCCGCCAAACGGTCGCCGTCGGTATTCGCCGCCGTCGTGCATCACTACACCCAAAAGACCCACGCGCACACTGCGTCCGCTTGCGCCCTGCACATCGACCACGTCATAGGCCGGCAGCGGCGGATCGAAGTGCGTGATGTTGCTGTTCAGCCAGGTGCCCGCGAACTCACGGGTGCGCAGCCGAAGCTCGTCCAGCGGGACATCGTCTTCGTGATTGCCAAAGCAGACATGCGTGATGCCCAGCGCGTTCAGCGCATCGATCATTCCGCGTCCCTTGTCCAAGCTCGACAACATGCTGGGCGCGATGAAGTCTCCGGCCAGCGTCGCCAGAAACCGATCGGGCGGATCGTGCAGCGCGTAATGCTGCAGCAAGCTCTTGATCCGCGGCAGGTTTTCCAGGCTGTAGACATCGTTGATGCAGACGATGCGCAGGGTGGGGCCGCGCAGCGCTGGCTCGATGGGCTGGGCCGAATCTGGTGGTCCAGCTGGGTGCGACAAAGTGCTCATGGCTGGCTGCGCATCGTAAAGCACGGCTGGCCACCCCGGCGGTTTTTTTCCCGCTTCCGCGGCGTCGAACTTGGCGTCCGCTGCTTGCCTCTTTCTTCACGGCCTGGACCGCTTCATAGTGAGCAGGATGGATCGGCCTGCACAACCTCTGTCGTTCTTTCATGGGCTGG
Organism: Polyangia bacterium; assembly: GCA_041908565.1. Taxonomy (GTDB): domain Bacteria; phylum Myxococcota_A; class Polyangia; order Palsa-1104; family JAEUJZ01; genus JAEUJZ01. The sequence continues at coordinate 2,210 of JAYRFD010000386.1, forward strand.
GCACGGTGTCGCGTGCGATGACGGTGCTCGGCCAAGTGCCACACGTCCTGAAGCTGCTTTTGATTCCGCTGTTCTTGACGCTGGTCTTCGACGGGCTGGCGCTGTACTTCGGCTACACCTGGCTGCATCGGCAGATCCTGAGCTTGGTGCCGAATGAGGGCATTCTGGCCACGCTGCTGGGCATCCTGGGTGGCTTGCTGGTGCTGCTGGTCTTGGCGTGGACGTTTGGCTTCGTCTACCTGACGCTGTGCGAGCTAGTCATCGACCGCGTGTCGGAAGAGGTCGAAGCGCACCTGACCGGTCACCCCGGCAGCGTCGAAGGAATGGGTCACACCCTGCGAGGCCTGCTGGTCAGCCTGCTGCAGTCGACGGTGCTGGCCGGACTGGGTCTTTTGGGCGCGCTTTTGAACGTGATTCCGATCTTGGGATCGGTGGCGTCGCTGCTGTTGGCGGCGGCCCTGCTGGGCTATGGCTTCTTCGTCGTCTCGGCCGGTCGCAAAGGCCTGGACTTGGGGCAGCGCATCGCACTGGCCCGCGCCAACCTGTCGCCGATCCTGGCCCTGGGTGGCTGCGCGCTTTTGACCAACCTGATTCCGATCGTCAACCTGCTGGCCTTGCCGGTGTTCGTGGTGGCCGGGACCCTGTTGTTTTTGGATGTGACCGGCAGCGATTCTGCAACGAAGCCTGCGCCGGCTGCGCCGGCTGCAGACGGGGGCGCGCCGCCGCGCTAAAGTGGCCGGCATGCACATCGCAAAGCCCGTCGCCACGTCGAGCGCTGTTCACGCGCGATCCGTTTCTGACCCGGCGCGACTGGTTTGCCGCTGGGCCCGCGGCCTGCGCCGGATCGGGGTGGGCTGTGCGCTGTCGATCGTCGCCTTGCTCGTGTCCCCC
>JAYRFD010000387.1:0-1843 GCA_041908565.1 Polyangia bacterium
AAGCGCACCATGGCGAAGCGCTGACGCTGGCCGAAGAACACCTGGGCCCCGAGCATCTTGAGGTGATGGCCGTGCTGCTAGAGCGATCGGACCTGCATCGCATCCGGGGCCAGCTGGATGCCGCGGCCGCCGATCTGCGGCGCGTCATCGACGTGCAAGAGCGGACCGCGGGGCCACAGTCGCCGGGCTTGGCGCGCGCGCTGGAGCGCTTGAGCCTGGTGCTGTGCGATGCGGCGCGCTTTTCCGACGCGCTGCCGCTTCTGAAGCGGTCGGTTGAGATCAAGGAAGCGGCCTTGGGCGCGGCACATCCTGAAGTGGCGATGGCCGTGGGCGCCCTGGGAGAGCTACATCAGCTAAGCGGTCACTACGCCGAGGCAGAGCCCCTTCTGCGGCGGGCCTTGAAGCTGCGCGAAGACGTGACCGGTCCCGAGCACCCGCAGCTAGTGCCGCACTTGTCGCGCCTGGCTCGTCTGCTGCATGACGAAGGGCGCTATCACGAAGCGCAGCAGCTTTCGGGGCGGATTCTGACGCTGCGTGAAGGTCTGCTGGGACCCGAACATCCGGGCTTGGTTGGCAACCTGGACGAGCTTGTCGAGATGCAGCGGCGCGGCGGCGATCCGCGCGATGCGGAAGGACACTTCGAGCGCGCGCTTGCCATCCGCGAGCGGACCTTGGGGCCGGATCATCCCGAGCTAGGCTTTCGTCTGTCGAGCCTGGGCAACCTGCGCTGGGTTCTGGGACAGCTTCGCGAGTCCGAGCTTCTTCAGCTTCGCGCGCTGTCGGTGCTGGAAAAGGCCTACGGCGACGAGCACCCCAGCCTGCTGCCATCGCTGACGGCGCTGGGGGGGCTGTATTTCCAGCGCAATGATCTGCCGCAGGCCGAAGCCATCGCACGTCGAGCGCTGTCGATTGCCGAAGGCCACCTGGGGGCTAGCCACCTGACGACCGTGCAGTGCGGCGAAAACCTGGCGGTCATCCTCGACAAGCTGGGCCGTGCGCACGAGGCGCAGCAAGTCCGGCTGCGCACGCAGGGGGCTCGCGTGAATCCGCCAGAGCCCAAAGACACCCTGCTGAACTAGCGCACGCAGCGTTGATTCGATGCGCAGATTGCGCGCCGCGGACCAGCGGACGCCGTCGACGTGTGCGGTCCTTGCGATGGGGGGGCACGGGCGGTTTTCCTTGCGGCAAATGCCGAATGTTTGAATCGAAAAACGTAATCTAAACCAAGAAACCAATGTGCGATGATGAGCCCAAACCACAGGAGGCTCTATGACCATCTCTCGGATCGCAGTTTGTCAGGCCCTGGCTGCTGTCGCGGTGACATCGCTTCTGGGCTGCGGCGTCAATGGCTCGGATGGCAAGACGGGCGTGCAGGGACTGCCCGGCCCCGCGGGCAGCAATGGCAGCAACGGCACCGATGGCACCAGCGGTAGCAATGGACTCACGGGCACCGACATCGCACTGCCCGGTCCCAACTACTATCCCGAGAGCATCACCGCTCTTTCCGACGGCACGCTGTTTGTCGGCAGCTTGGGCCTTGGGCAGATCTGGAAGCACGTTCCCAACACGCAAGTGCCGACGAAGTTTGTCGATGGCCAAAAGCAGATCAACGGCGTGCTGGCCGATCAAGCCGGCAATCGTCTTTATGCCTGTGTGACCGATCCGACGGTCATGCCCAACAAAGCGGCTGTGAAGTCGTTTGGCTTGGATGACGGGCAGGAAAAGGCCAAGTACGACCTGCCCGACGGTGCCAAGTGCAATGACATGGTCCTGGACGGCGCCGGCAACCTGTATGTCACTGACTCGACGGGCAAGATCTTCAAGCGCACCCAGATGGGCACCA
>JAYRFD010000388.1:0-2219 GCA_041908565.1 Polyangia bacterium
ATCTTGACGACCGATGCGCTGTCGGTTGCGGCGCGGGCCCGCCTGCTTGTCGAGCCGCTGCTGCCACCGCGGTCCGCCACGCAAGCCGATGAAAGCGTAGAGTCGTTCTTCGCGCGTCGCCTGGGTCGCCGCGTCACCGCCGAGCTAGTCGAGCCTGCACTGGCCGGCATCTACGCCGGCGACATCGCAGAGATGTCGATGGCCAGCGCCCTGCCCCGCATCTGGCAGATGGAGGCCGAGCACGGCAGCTTGTTGAAAGCTCTGCGCGCCAGCCAAGCATCCGGCAAGGGGGCAGCGGCGCCTCGTCTGTGTGGGCTGCGCAATGGGCTGGGGCAGCTGATGCAGGCCATGGGTCGCGCCGTCGAAGCAGCCGGCGGACGAGTGCAGCCGCTGTCGACGGTAAAATCGATCGTGCCGGTCGATCCAGGTCCAAGTCAGGGTCGCTACCGCTTGCAGCTGGCCGATAGCACCGTGATCGCTGACGAGCTTGTCATCGCAGTGCCACCTCCGGCCGCGGCCCGCTTACTGAACAGCTTGGATGCGCCGCTTTCCGCGCTGTACAGCGGCATTGCCATGGCGCCGATCGTTGCGATCTCGCTGGGCTGGCCGCGTGAACATGTCCCGCATCCGCTGGATGGCTTTGGCTTCTTGGTCCCGCGAATCGAACGCATGCGCGACGGACTTCGACTGCTGGGCGCTCTGTTTATGACCAGCGCGCTGCCGGACTTTGAACAGGCGCCCAAAGGGCAGGTCGTCATCCGCGCGATGTATGGCGGTGCGCACGATCCCGAAGTCGAACGCATGGCCGATGGTGCGCTGCTGGAACAAGTGCAGCGCGATCTGCGCACCACGCTGGGCATCTGGAACGAGCCGCGCTTCATTCACATCCAGCGCTGGCCGCAAGCGATCGAACAGTACCGACTAGGTCACGGCGGCCGCGTGGCTGAAATTGCCGCTCGCCTGCGCGAGCTGGGCCATCTGCACGCCACCGGTGCAGCCCTGCAAGGCGTCGGTGTCCCCGACGTGCTGCGCAGCGGTCAAGCGCTGGGTCAGAAGCTGGCAGACACGCTGCCGCTGCACAACTAGTCCGCCCCGTGTCTCGAAATTCGGCCTGTTTTTTCGTCGCTGACGCGAAGGCAGACCGCAGCCAGAATGAACCTGATATGATCACGCGCAGCTCAGTGTGATGCGCGAGGATCGACCCCAGGAACAGCGGCTGCGCAACGGGGCATGCGCTTCGCGCCGGGCCCGTTTCGCTCTCCCGTCGATCGAAGGGCTCGGGCGGATTGGACGGATCGGGCACTGGCTGATCGTGACGCTGATCCTGTTTCTGCTGCCCAGCGTTGCACACAGCGAACGCAAGCGCGCCCAGACCGAAGAAGAAGCAGCTACCGAGCTTCTGCAGCGTGGCAAGGCGGCCCTGGCGACCGGCGACTTGGCTGGCGCAAAGACGGCGCTCACCAACGCGTATCGCAGTGACCCAAGCCCCCTTGGGCTGTATCTGCTTGGCCGGTTGGCCCTGGCCGAAAAGCGCGAGATCGATGCCTACGATCTGATGCGTCGCTTCCTGGCGGATCCCGAGCTTGATGCATCCGATTCCACAGCCACTGCCACAACTGGCGCCGCAGCACCGACGCCATCAAGCTCGCCGGTCGGTCTGCAGACCGAAATCCATGAAGCAGAACAGATCGTCGCCAAGCCGCCCCAAAACTTCGGCAGCCTGAGCATCCGCGGCGAGCGTGGAGCCCTGGTCTTCGTCGATGGTCGCCTGGTGGGTGCCCTGCCCCTGCCCTTGCCGCTGGCCGTGGCACCGACTGAACACAAGGTCGCTCTGTCGCGCGGCAGCGTGCGCATCGAAGATCAGGTGCACATTCCCGCCGGTCGATCCGGTGAGCTGCGCAGCGACATCAACAGCCGCGCCTTGGTGCTGAGCATCCTGCCCGGCGTCCTGGTCTTGGAAGAGCTGCAAGACGTGCCAGAGCTCGTTCGTCAGCGCCTGCGACAGAGCATTGAAAAGGCACTGCTTGAGCGCCGCATGTCGCCGCTGACACGAGACTTCGCACTGTCGCTGGCGCAGGCCCCGCAGCTTGCCGGCTGCCTGTTGGAGAGCAAGTGCCAGGTGGAGCTGGCCCGCAAAGTCGAAGCGGAATCGATCTTGGTTCTGCGGGTGCGGCCCAGCCCATCGGGTCTGCAGATGCGCGTCGGCTATTTGGATCTGA
>JAYRFD010000389.1:0-5833 GCA_041908565.1 Polyangia bacterium
ATCGCCTGGGCTTGCCGGTCTTGGTGCTGCCCTTCAATGCCACCGTCTTCTGTGTGCTGCTGGCGCTGCGTCAGCGAGCCCACGATCACAGCCCCAAGTCGGTCGACTTTCCGGCGGGGACACCGGAAGAAAACCTGGCCTACTACCGCACGCGCACGGCGCGTTTTCGTTCGCCGCATCCGGTGCGCTTCGCGTTGCCAATTCGCGGCGCGTGGACGTGCACGCAGGGCGTGGATGGTGCGCTGACCCATCAAGGCGCCTGGCGGCATGGCTTCGACTTTGAAGTCCTGGGTCCCGACGGAAGTCGCGTTCATTCTGCCGATGCGCCGGCCCACTTGGGGGACTACCGAGCGTTTCGCTTGCCAGTGCTTTCGACCGCAGACGGCACCGTGGTGCGCGTTGAAAGCAGCCTGCCCGACAACCCCATCGGCGGCGTCAACGTGCAGCAGAACTGGGGCAACCACGTTGTGCTGCAGCATGGGCCCGCGCTGTTTTCGCTGGTCGCGCACCTGCAGCAAGGATCGGTGCGGGTCAGCGTCGGCCAGGCCGTGCGTCGAGGAGACGTACTGGGTCTGTGCGGAAGCTCGGGACGATCGCCCGAGCCGCACCTGCACTTTCAGCTGCAGGCCAGTCCGCAGCTTGGCAGCCCGACGATCGCCTGCCAGTTCAGCGACTGCGTGGTGGTCGACAAGCCGACCGATGCGAAGGCGAACGTGAAGGCAAAAGGGAAGGCGAACGCGAACGCGGCTGCGAGCGCGGGCACGACCGCAACGGGTGTGGATGTTGAACGCGTGCTGGCCGCTTACATCCCGCAGGAAGGGCAGCTGTTGCGCAACCTGGATCCCGATGGCGAACGAGCCAGCTTCTTCGTGTTCCCGCAAGGCACGCGCTGGCTGTGGCGAAGTGGCGAATCCACCGAGCAGATCGAAAGCCAGATCGACCTGTACGGCAACCTGCACTTCCGTTCGCGCGAGCATGCCGCCAGCTTGTTCTACAGCCAGGATGGCCTGTGGTTCACCGCGTACGATCTGACGGCAGCGCCCGATTCGGTGCTGCACTTGATCCGGGCCGCGCTGTCGCGTGTGCCCTGCGATGCCAGTGAACGCCTGCGCTGGACCGATCTGCTGCCGGCGCGCCTGTTTCGCGGGCGCTTGTGGGGGGCTCTGGTCGATGCGGCGACGCCGTTCTTCGTCGACGACAGCATTGAAATCGAATATCACGCGCTGCGCAGCGGCAGCAGCTTGCAGGTGCACGGTCGGTCGCTGCGCTGCGATCGAAAAGGCCGGCCGCTGATCCAGACCTTCGCAGAGCTTGGCCGTGGCACCGGCGTGCTGCGACTGCGCGTCTGTGTGCGCGGCAGCGAGCGGCTGGCCGAGCGCTGGCTTGCACAAGAAGAAGCAGATGCCGCAAGGCAAGCGGCCTAGCCGAACGGTGGCCAAGCCGGCGTTCCCGTTCGTGTTTCATACCAATTGTTTCACGTTTCACGCAGATGTTTCAGCTGCGACGCTGGGTGTTTCAAGTCACATGTTTCACGGCTCATGCACAGCGGGCCGCGTTGGTGTTGCGCCGGCAAGCGAGCCGCACGAAGCAAAGGCCAAGGAGAGGAGAAGTTGATGCGACACACAGATCAGTTTTCGATGCGCTGGGGAGGGCTGGCGCTGCTGGCCCTGTGCAGCTTGGCTCCGCGATTGAGCGCGGCTTCGGATGTCGACAGCGAAGCGGCCCAGGTGTTTCAGCAGTCCTACGATCGCGAAGGCGCCGGCAAGATTGCCGAATCGCTGAGCACGCTGGACACGCTGCCGACCGCGCGGCAGGGAACGTATCTTTCGCAGCTACGCCGCGGCTGGCTTCTGTATCGCCTGGGTCGCTACGCCGAATCGGTTGACGCGTACGGTCGCGCGATCGCGGTGGCGCCCAAGGCGATCGAGCCGCGCGTCGGTCTGCTTCTGCCCCAGCAGGCGCTGCGACGCTTCGCCGATGTCGAAGCGCAGGCCAAGATCGTCCTTTCTGTCGATCCGCAGAACTATCTGGCGACGCTGCGCTTGGCCTTCGCGCTGTACAGCCAAGGGCGCTACGGCGAAGCGGGCGCGCTGTATGCCCGACTAAAAGAGCTGTATCCCAGCGATGCCGAGGTGCGATCGGGTCTGGGCTGGTCGCTGCTCAAGCAAGGCAAGTCCGCCGAAGCCACGCGCGAGCTACGCGAGCTGCTGTCGATCCAGCCGCGGCATGTGCTGGCCAAGCAGGGCCTGGATCTGCTGCACGCCACGCGCTGACTTCCGCGCAGCGACTTCGGTGCGGCGCCCGATCGATGGGGTTATGCGTCGCTGCGTGGTGCCTGGTGCGCTGCGCTGATGTCGACGGTCGGGAACGCGCCCGAGCTGCGCGATGGGCTTGAGGCCGCGCTGGCCGGAAGCTGCGTACCCAGCGGTGCCGTCAGCTCAAGAAAGCTGCGCACGGCTGGGCTGCTTGCCGGCGATTCGCGCTCGACCGGCCGCACATCGAAGTACGCGGCGGCCTGGCGTGCGACGTCGGGGCTTAGCAGGATCTGATCCGGGTCGGCGTGCATGCTCAGCAACAGGGCGCTCATCACCGGCCCACCCAGCACGGTGAAGTCCATGCGGCGGTGGCTGGGGGCACCGACGCTTGCGGTGTAGACATCGCCCAGGGCCACACCGATGGCAGCGCGAAACGTGACGCCTGCATGCCACGCTGAGGCGTGGACCGACGACCGCGGCGTGCGCAGCAGATCGCGCAATGCCAAGCAGGCGGACAAGGCGCGCTCGGCATGGCCGCTGCCGCGAAAGACCACCAGCGCGGCATTGGCGATGAACTTTTCGACCACGCCATTTCGATCGTGAAGCAGCGGAACCAAGCGATCAAAGGTCTCGTTCAGCGTCCGCGTAAATGCGTCGGTCGCTTGTGAAGGGGCCGGCGATGCGCTGTTTGCTTGGGGTGGGGTGTGCGCGTCGTCATCGACGGTGACTGCTTCGGAATCGCTGGGCCGCGCCTCGTCCGTGGCGCCTGTGGGCTGCGCGTTCAGCGGACGCAGGTCGACTACGACGACGGTTGCATCCTGTCTTTCGGATGGCACGGGCTCTGCGCTGCGATCCGAAAGCATGGGCTGCAGGCGTTCAAGCAGCGTGTGGCTGGCAAAGGTGCGCAGCAGCGAGTTTTCTTCCGCCCAGGCCACCGCTCGTCGTGTTGCACCGACGTGCTTCGCGGTCTTGTCGATGGTCCGTTCCAGATCTTTCAAGTCGATCGGCTTGGTCAGAAAGTCGAACGCACCGCGATTCATCGCTTCGCGAATGTTGCCCATGTCGCCATAGGCCGAAACGATCACGACGCGAACCAGCGGGTGGCTTTCGGCGATGTGGCGCAGCAGGGTCAGGCCATCCATGGCTGGCATGTTGATGTCGGAAAGCACGACGTCGACATCTGGATTGCTCGTTAGCTGATCCAGCGCGGCCAGGCCGTGCTCGGCGAAGATGAACTCGTACTGTCGTTTGCGAATGTGCTGGCGAAAGCGCTGTCGGATCAGCGCCTGCACATCGGGTTCATCGTCGACCACCAGCACCTTGATTGGCCGGCCGCTGACCTCGGCAAGCTCGGCGAAAGCGCTGGCTAGCTCGCGTGCGGACTGGAAGCGCTCGCTAGGATCGCGGGCCAAGGCCCGATCAAAAAATGCATCGACCGCGGAGCTTAGCTCTGGCACATGCCGCGACGGAGGCTGCGGGCGATGCGATGGATCCGAGTGCAGCGCCAGCAGATCCGCCACCGTGTTGCCAAACAGCGGGAACTGCCCCGTCAGCGCGCGATAGGCGACCACCGCCAGTGAATACAGGTCGCTGCGCGGATCGACGGCTGCAGCGTTGTTCGCCTGCTCTGGGCTCATGTAAAGCGGCGTGCCGGCGCGTTCGCCTTCGGCGGTCAGGGCGGTGCGTGCGGGCAGCGATTCGCTGAGCTGGGTGGATGTCAGCCCATCACTTCGGGTCGGTGCCGGTCCGGGCCGGCTGCGGTTCATCGCGGCGACGCCGAAGTCGAGCACCTTGATGACCTCGCGCCCGTCGCTGCGCGACAGAAACAAGTTGGCAGGCTTCAGGTCGCGATGGACCAGACCGGCGGTGTGGGCGGCGGACAGGGCGCGTGCCACTTGCGTGATCAGGTTGCTGACGATGGGCAGGGCCAGGCGGCGCTCGCGGGTCAGGCGCTGGTCCAAGTCTTCGCCGCTCAGAAGCTCCATGACGATGAACGGCATCGGTTGTTCGCCGGTGCGATCGATGCCGTAGTCATGAACCTGGACGACGTTGGGATGCTGTAGCTGCGCAGCGGCGCGCGCCTCTTGCGCGAAGCGACCGCGCACCAGCGGCGAATCGGACTGCTCGACCCGCATGAACTTGATGGCGACTTGCCGGTGCAGCATGGTGTCGAAGGCGACCCAGACGGTCCCCATGCCACCCTTGCCGACCAGATGGTCCAGTCGGTATCGACCGCTAACCAGCGCTTGTCCCATCCCCTCGGACGATTATATGCGAGGGGCGGGGCTCCTCGTGAGCAAGGCTACGTGCAGTGCCGCGATGCCGATCGAGGGTACGCCGATGTAGGCGCCGACCAACAGGAACCACAGCGGCCTGGGCCCGACGCCCGTCGCAGAAAGCAGCCAGTCGGCATTCGGCGTGCTGACAAACAGCGGCACCAGGGCGCCGAAGCGCAGCCCGGCCATCATGAAGTGCAGCAGGTATTCCAGGCCGGTTAGACCGCCTAGATCGCGACGGCTCTCGGGCTCGCACAGCACGTCGAAAAACTCGACGACCAAGCTGGCGATAAAAGCGGCCAGGGCCAGCCATAGCCACAGTCCCCGAGGCTGCATCCAGAACAGCAGGAACACCTGCGGCATGAACAGCACGACGTTGGCGGTGTGTAGCTGATGTTCCAGTCGCGACGCCGGGCGTTCATGCAGTCGATACTTGTACAGGTGGTAGTACAGGCCATCGGTGGCGGCGATGGTTGTGAAGATCACCATGCACACCGCGGACGTGAACAAGGGAATCGAATCGAGCGCAGAGTTGATTGGCAGCCACAACACGACGCCGCGTGTGATACCACAGGTTGGGTTGGGTGGTGAATGAGCCAGGCCATCGAAACGTATGGGCCGGTCCGCGCGCTGCGTCAGGGGCGGCGCGTGCTTGGGCTGCTGCCTCCACTTCTGGACGTGCGCTGCTATGCCGTCGACGGTTTGCTGATCGACAGCGGCCTGTACAGCTTTCGTTCGCAGGTCTTGGCGTTCAGTCAGGCCGAACAGGTTGGGCAAGCCGTGCTGACGCATCACCACGAAGATCACAGCGGCAATGCCGCGGCCTTGATCGCAGCCGAGGTGCCGGTGCGCGCATCCAACGCGACATGCGAACGGCTGGCCCGCGGCTTCGCCATCCGCCCGTATCAGCACTTGATGTGGGGACAGGCTCCGCGGGCGCAGGCGCTTCCGATCGACGTCAGCATCGAGACCGATCGCTATCGCTTCCAGATCCTGCCGGCGCCGGGTCACTGCGACGATCAGATCGTTCTATTTGAACCAAGCCAAGGCTGGCTGTTTACCGGCGACGCGTTTCTGGGCGAGTTCGTGAAGAACTTCCGCCGCGATGAAGACTTTGACAAGACCGTGGAATCGCTGCGGCGGCTGTGTGCTCTGCCGTTTGACGCGCTGTACTGCGCCCACAAGCCAGTGCCGCGCGCGGGCAAGGAAGCCCTGCAGCGCAAGCTTCAGCTTTTCTTGGACATCGAAGGGCAGGTGCGATCGCTGCATGCTCGCGGACTGCCGCTTCGTCAGATCGCCAAG
>JAYRFD010000390.1:0-1931 GCA_041908565.1 Polyangia bacterium
GTGATCAAGGTGGGTGCCGCGACCGAGACGGAGATGAAAGAGAAGAAGGCGCGTGTGGAAGACGCGCTGCACGCGACGCGAGCCGCGGTGGAAGAGGGCATTGTGCCCGGCGGTGGCGTGGCCTTGCTGCGCGCACAGGCCGTTCTTGAGAAGCTGCGTCTGGCGGGCGACCGTCAGTACGGCGTGTCGATCATCCGTCGCGCCGTCGAAGAACCGCTGCGCTGGATCGCCCAGAACGGCGGCGTCGAAGGCAGCATCGTGGTCGAGAAGGTTCGCGCCGGCAAGGGCTCCTTCGGCTACAACGCGGCCCTGGACAAGTACGAGGACCTGGTGGAGTCCGGCGTTATCGATCCGACCAAGGTCGTGCGCTGCGCGCTGCAGAATGCCTCGTCCGTGGCTGGCCTGATGCTGACCACCGAGACGCTGATCGCCGAGAAGCCGAAGAAGGAAAAGAAGTCGGCCGGCGGCGGCGGTGGAATGGGTGGTATGGGCGGCATGGGTGGTATGGGCGGCATGGGTGGCATGGGCGGCATGGGTGGCATGGGCGGTGACGACTTCGGCGGCGACTACTAGTCGACGCAGAACGTCTGCTGCGAGACCCTCTCTCGTTTGGGGCGCTGACGCCCCGCGAGAGGGGGTTTTTTATTTTGGGTGGAAACGTGCCCGATTCATGCCTGCCCTGCCGTCGCGTGCATGGGACGCGGCGGTGGACCGGGCTGCTGCAGCGGTCGTTGGGACGACGCGCACGATGGCCACACGTCCAACGATGCGGAACCAGTCGATGTGGCTACTGCATGGGTCGCGGGGCGGAATCGGCGCGGGCGACGTTTGCTGCAGCGTGGCCGGCGTGCGGAGCGATGGCAGCGGCAAGCTGCTGGCTCTCTTTGAGCATGGCTTCGCTGCACACGCGTCCTGAGTAGTAACCCTCTTCCACAAGCTCGGTCAGCCGTCGCAGAGGGGCCAGGGCATGGGCTGGCACTGGCGCACGCAAGGGACCGGCGGTCGATGGGGTTCCACGCTGCGGGGCGACCGCATCGCGCAGCAAATCCTGTGGCGTCCGAGTCTGCACAAGCGCCGCGTCGCCATAGAACACAAGGGCCACACGCTGCCAGTCGGCCAGAAGCTGAATGCGCAGCGGCAACAAGCGAACGGTGATCCCGCGTAGCTCGCCGCGATGGGGGATGCTGGCGGCGAACTCCTGCGGCTGGTAGCCGGACGCCGTGACGCGCACGACGCAGCGACCGGCCCGAAGCTGCGATAGAACAAAGCGCCCTTCTGCGTCGCACTCGGTGGCTCGCTGCTGCGTGGCTGGCTCGGGCGACAGCGGGGTGACCATCACGCAGGCGGCGGGCAGGGCCTGTCCAAAGGCGGCATCAAAGACCGTCCCATCCAGCGTCGTATCGACGGTCCGGCGCAGGCTAAGCGGACTGCGCGGGGCCAGGGCGACGCCCGCGCTGCCGATCATGGCCTGCGGCGATCGCGCCGCTGCTGCTGTCGCTGGCGCATCGTCGCCGGGGTTAAGGGCGCGCTCTGCCCGCTGTCGCGCCCGTCGAGCCTGCAGCCACTGCTGGATCCGCGATCGCAGCCACGGTGCCAGTCGCAGCAAAAGGGCAATGCCCAGCGAGCAGAGAAGGGGGATCAAAAAAGGCAGCAGAGAGACAGGCTCAGGCGGCAGCACGTTGAGGTGAAGTTCGTTCGACACCGCGGGGCGGATGTACCGTCGGGCGGGCACCACTTTGGCAATGATCTCGGTCGGTGCCGCGCGCAGCGGAACGCGCTGCAGTTCCAGAACAAAGCGGCCGTTTTCATCGCTGAGCGCCGTCCCCAGCAAGCGACGCAGCGGCGGTCGCGTCGTCGATGCCAAGCCGGCTTCGGTTGGCTCTTTCGGGCGGGTTGTGTCGACGGGCTCTAGCGCCTGTGTGGCCTCGATA
>JAYRFD010000391.1:0-5938 GCA_041908565.1 Polyangia bacterium
CGCCGACGGCGCGCGAGCCATCGACGAGCGCATCCTGCAGGTCTGGTCGCATCATCCCCAGCGCTTCGTTGTCGATAGCGCGGATGACTTTCTGGTCAAGGTCGAAAAGACGCTGCGGATTATCGAAGGCCTGATGGCGAACGCCTAATGGCGAACGCCTGAGGACGCACGATTGGCGGCAAACGCCTGACGGCAAACGCCTGCCAGCGCCGTCGGACAGGAAGGCTACAGATCGGCCTGAAGTTTGGGGGCGGTGACGCGCATCAAGTAGCGCCCCTTGCCTGGCACGCCGTTTGGCGCCACCGCGACGGCCAAGAAGTAGTCTTTGCTCAGGATGCGGATCAGGATGGTCAGCCGCTCGGTGCGGATGGTCACGTCCTCGACTCCGCCGGCATCTAGGCCCTCGGCCGCTTTGCGGACTTGCGTCAGGATGTGGCTGAACTCCATGCCCACCGTCTGGATGTCGACCTTCTTGCTGTCGGCGGCGAAGGTCTCGACGGGGATGCCATCGAAGCCCATCAGCAACGCGGCCAGTGCCCCCTGGGTCTGCTCTACAATGCGGCGCAAATTATCGCGGAACATGCATCTTTTGTACTGTTCTCGGGGGGCTGACGTCAATCCTCCGTGCGGCGTCCTCGGAAAACCGGCGGTTCGGAAGGCGCCCAGCGCATGTTTCGCTTCAGTGAATGGGTCGTGAGCGTCGAGCCGCAGGCCGTCGGCCCTCGGACGGGCTGCTTTCGGGAGCAGACTGGTCCAGGCCGTACTCGCGCAGCTTGTACAGAAGGGCCCGGTGCGATAGCTGCAGCAGGCGCGCAGCGGCGGATCGATTGCCGCGCGTTCGGACCAAGGCTCGCTGGATTAGCTGCCTTTCCAGCTGTGCCTGGGCTCGTTTGATCGACAGATCTTCTTCGCCAGCCAAAAGCGGTGCGGCAGCTGGCCCCAGCGGCGATACGGCTTGCCCCGGCGCAGGGCTTCCCGTCGGTCGCCCCGAGCTCTGCTCGGCAAACGACCCGGCCCCGTTGCTGCCGGCATCCAGCATCGGTGGCAGGTCCGCCGCATCCAAGATCGTCGATGCCGGATCTGCCAGCACGGCTGCGCGCTCGATCGTGTTTTCCAGCTGACGGACGTTGCCTGGCCAGCGAGCTTGCACTAGCTGTGCTTGCGCTGCGGTCGTGAAGCCAGCCAGGGGCCGCCCCAGCTTCTTGGCCGCGCGCCGCAGAAAAAGTTGAGCCAGCGGCAAGATGTCGTCCTTGCGCTCGCGCAGCGGCGGGACGTGCAAGGGCACGACGCTCAGGCGGTAGTACAGGTCGTGGCGAAAGCGACCGGCGGCAACCTCGGCTTCCAAGTTGCGCAGCGTTGCAGCGACGATGCGCACGTCGACCTGGACCGCTTCATTCGCCTCGGCGCCCAGCGGCTGCACCAGCTGATACGGAGCATCCGACTGCCCCGGCAGAACGCGCAGCAGCTTTACTTGCAAGCGCGGCGATAGCTCGGCAATTTCGTCCAGGAACAGGGTTCCGCGGTCCGCATCCAGCAGCAGGCCTCGCTGATCGCGCACGGCATCGGTAAATGCGCCGCGTCGGTGACCGAACAGCAGGCTTTCAAGCAGGGTCTCGGGCAGCGCGCCGCAGTTGACGGCAACCAGTGGCCCTTCTCGACGAGGAGACAGGCTGTGCAGGGCACGCGCCAGAACCTCTTTGCCCGTTCCTGACTCGCCGGTTAGCAGCACTGTTGTGCGATGCACAGCCACGCGACGCACCTGGGCCAGCAGGGCCTGCATTGCTGGAGACACCGCCAACAGGCCTGGCATCGCAGCATCGCTGGTCTTGCCCTGGGCGTTCGGCGCAGGAAGAAACCGCGTAGCCAGCGCTGCCGCATACTCGTCGCTGCCCAGGGACTCACGCGCCGAGGCTTTGGCCAAGGCAATGGCGATGTCTTGCGGGCGATGCGGCGACGGCAAGTAATCATAAGCACCCAGCTGCAGAGCGCGCTGCATGGCCGCACACGTGGTCGCGTAGGAATCGTGCGCAGCGCCCAGCGCGATCAGCGTCGGCCCACCACGCAGCGCCGCGGCCAAGGACGCGATCTGTTCTTCGACGTCTTCGCACAGCACCAAGTCAATCGGCTGGGCATGCAGCAGCGCCTGCGCCGCGGCCCCGTCTGCGGCGGAAAACACGGCGTAGTCGTATTCCCGCAAGCCGCGCGAAAGGGCATCCCGCGCCCGCGTATCCCGCAGGATCAGCAGCAGGTGTCGCCGCTCGCTGTGCCTCATGCCGCGACGCTATGCGCAGCGAGGGTTTTTGACAAGCACGCCAGCGGGGCGATATTCGGCAGGACGATCATGACAACCACATCCCCTTCGCCCCAATCGCCTGCGTCCGTTTCGGCTCCCGCGCTTGCTGCCGTCGGCGCGTCGCCAGCCACCGTCCTTTCTGGCATTCAGCCATCGGGCGGCTTTCATATCGGCAACTATCTGGGCGCCGTCCGCGACTGGGTCAAGCTGCAACAGCAGTACCGCTGCCTGTACTGCATCGTCGATCTGCACGCACTGACCCAGTCGTACGAGCCGACCGGCATGGCCGCCCGCGTGCGCGAGCTTGCGACCGAGCTTCTGGCCTGCGGCATCGACCCCGAAAAAGCGACGCTGTTTGTGCAGTCTCACGTCCCCGAGCACAGCGAGCTGGCCTGGATTCTGGCGACGGTGACGCCCTATGGCGAGCTGCAGCGGATGACGCAGTTCAAAGAAAAAAGCGAGCGGGCCGACTACGTCAACTGCGGCTTGTTCACCTATCCGGTGCTGATGGCCGCCGACATCCTTTTGTACAAAGCGACGCACGTCCCCGTCGGGGAAGATCAGATTCAGCACTTGGAACTGACCCGCGAGATCGTCCGCCGCTTCAACAATCGCTTCGGCGTCACCTTCGCCGAGCCGATGCCCATCCACAAAGATCCGCTGCGCATCATGGGTCTGGACGGCAAGACCAAGATGTCGAAGTCACTGGGCAACTACATCGCAATCGGCGACGACCCCGACACCATCCGCAAGAAGATCAGCGGCGCCTTTACCGACGAGACCCGCTTGCGTCGCAAGGATCCCGGACACCCCGAAAGCTGTTACGTCTGCGGTCTGCAGCCGTTCTTTTCCGCGCCGGACAAGGTGGCGGATCTGCACGACGGCTGTCGTACGGCGCGCATCGGCTGCGTCGATTCCAAGCGAGCGCTGGCCGACGCGATGATCGCAGCGCTGCAGCCGATTCAAGAGCGCAAGCGCGAGCTTCTTTCCCGTCCCGGTCACATTGACGAGATCTTGCGCGAGGGAGCCCGCCGCGCCCGCAGCCTGGCGCAAAAGACGCTGGCCGAAGTGCACGATCGGCTCGGCCTGGTCCCCGCGAAGTAGCACGAGTCTGGCCGTCCGCCGATGTGTTGCGTGCGAGACGTGCTGCATGCGAGACGTGCTGCGCTCGCGGCCCTGGCTTGCTGCGTTCACAGCCTGGACTGGACGCGTTCGCAACCTGGGCTTGATGCGTTCACAGCCTGGGCTTGCTGCGTTCGTAGCCGTGGCTTGCTGCAGGCTGGGACGCTCGGCAGGCAATGCGCTGCCGCTGCCCGAGGCCGTTCGAGTATGATCAGCAAGCCATGGCAGGTCAGCCCAGCGTCATCGGCCCGTACCGCGTCGTGCGCAAGCTTGGGGGCGGCGGAATGGGGGTCGTGTATCAGTGCATCCGCGATGGCCAGTCCACGCACGTCGCCGTCAAGGTTCTGCGTCCCCAGTACGCGCAGGACGCTGAACTTACGCGGCGGATGTTCAATGAAGCGCGCTCTGCCAATCAGATCGCGCACCCCGGCTTGGTGCAGATTTCGGAGTTTGGCCAGACTCCCGATGGAACTTCCTATTTGGTTATGGAATTCCTTTCGGGACCGACACTGCGCGAGTACATTAGCGGGCCCCCGCACCCGTTGCCCGATGTCCTGGAAATCGCCCGCCAGATCGCAAGCGCACTGCACGCCGCACACGAAACAGGAATCGTCCATCGGGACTTGAAGCCCGAAAATGTGATGTTGATCGATGACTCGGCGGCGCGTTTTGGTCGTCGGACGAAGATCCTGGACTTTGGAATCGCCAAGCGGTTGCAGAACACGCCGGAACTGCAGACGCTGACCAAGACTCCGGAACATCGCATTATGGGAACGCCGGCCTACATGGCGCCGGAACAGTGTTTGGGCGCCGCCGGTGTCGATGCAAAAGCGGACGTGTACAGCTTCGGAATCATGCTGTACGAAATGCTGGCCGGAGAGACTCCGTTTGCGTCAGAAGGCAGGGCCGATGTGAAGATGCTGTCGGCGCATCTGACCAAGCCGGTGCCCCCACTTGCGGACCGAGTGCCTGAGCTTCCCGCGGCGGTGGCGGTGTCAGTCCTTCAGTGTCTGACCAAAGATCGCGCCGAGCGTCCCAGCATCGCAGCGGTCCTTGGCGATCTGGAAGGCTTCTGCCAAGACCCACAGATCCAAGCACTGGGGGCCTTGACGCGGCGGCGTGTGATCGAAACAGGAGAGCCCATCAACCCGTTTTCAGCGACGATGGCGTCGGACCCCACGGGGCTTGGAACCATCAATCCGTTTTCTGGCACAGTGGCCACCGGCCCTGCGCAGAGGCGTCCCAGGACTACGGCAGAAGTGCCGCCACTGACTGCTGTAGCTCCTCGAAGATCGCGACCGGTCGGGTGGATTGTTGCGGTGGTCGGCGTGGCCTTGCTGGCTGGCGGAGGATGGGCCGCTCGCAAGTGGACATCGGAAACCCCGGGGTCTGCGCAGCCCGCACATCCGTCGACGCTGAGCGCTGCAGAAGCGGCGCCAACGCAGCCGGTTGCACCTGCGGCTTCCGTGTGGACGCTGCACACAGAACCTGTGGGGGCCGATGTACTGGATGAAGCCGGAACGGTCTTGGGCAAGACTCCTTTTTCGCAGACTGTGACTCCGGCAGCGCTTCGGCTGCGCGTGCGCCAGGCGGGCTATGTTCCGGTCCAGGTCACGCTGCAGGAATCGGGGCCCCTGGTCCAGCGCATTGTCCTTCAGCCCGATTCTTCGGCCGCCAACGTCAAGCCAGCGAAGCGGCGGGCCAAGTCTGCGCGTCCTTCCGAAAAGGGCGCGGCGCGTACGCCACTTTTTGAATAGGCGAAGGTGAACAGCGATCCCCATGACGCGGCGTGACTGCAGACCAAGCGAATCGGACCCGTTTAGCGCCGTCGCTGCGCAGCGCTTAATCGGGACGTTGCCGAGCGCGCTTGTCACAACCGTGATTCATCGGATTCCCTTGCTGCTGCTGTGCTTTCTGGGGGTTCCTGTGGCCCAGGCCGGCCCGGATCTGTGCCAGCGCGATTCCGCCTGCCGTCCGCTATCGGAACAAGCGGCTACCGCGTACCGCGAGCAGCGCTACTACGACGCGTTTCGTCTGCTGAAGCAGGCCTACGCCAGCAGTCAGGAACCTCGGCTGCTGGTCAATCTGGGGCGCTGCATGGAACGTCTGGGGCTTCGCGAAGACGCCGTCGCTGCATATGAGCGTTTTCTTGCCGAGGACACGGTGTTCGATCCCGCCGAACGGGCCCGCGTGCAGCGCTTTATCGACGAGGCGCGCGCCGCTCCCAGGCCCCAGTGGGATGGGACGGGAACGGCGACGAACCCACCAGCGGCCAGTACCGATCCGCCGGTCGCTGAAACCGGCCATGCGCCTTCCGTTAGCGCGCCGCAGACGAAGCCTGTGCCGGATAGTCCACCGACGCTGCCTGCGCAGGCTCCAGCTGCTGCTATGGCCAGCGTGAAATCGAAGGATGCGGCGACCGCAGAAACCCCTGCTGTTGTCGGGGCCAACGATATTCGACCTCGCACTCGTCCGGTGTACAAGAACCCATGGCTGTGGGTGGGCGTCGGGGGTGGAGTCGCC
>JAYRFD010000392.1:0-2569 GCA_041908565.1 Polyangia bacterium
GCCTTGGGCGGCGTCTGCGCGACGAACGACTGCTTGGGATGCAGCGCCCACACGACCAGCCGAGCAAAGAAGATCCAGCCCAAAAGCACGACGAACAGCAGCCCCCCGATGCTGGCCCCAAGGACTCGCAGCAGCCACTTCTTCATCGTCTCTCCTCGTTGTTGCGTTGTCGGGATGCGGCTGCGCTGGCCGCAGGCGGGCTTCGTCGCGCCGATCTTGCACCGATCAAACTGCACCAGTCGTGCCCTGGCTTCGCTGCGCGGTTTCGATGCCCGGTTTCGATGCGTGAAGCTCGATGCGCGGTTTCGATGCGCGGTTTCGATGCGCGGAGCTCGATGCGCGGAGCTCGATGCGCGATTTCGATGCGCGGAGCTTGGTGCTCAGGTGTCGACGGAGGCCGTTACTTGCGAAGCTGCGTGCGCAGGTAGGTCATGACGTTCGAGTGCGTCTCTTTGACCGCCTGCTGCACGGCTTCGGTTTCCAGGCTTTCGATGAACGCGCGCGTCGGCTTGGTCGAAGGACCGCGCGGACCAATGACGCTGGCGCCGCCGGTGACCATGCTGACGACGTTTCGTCCAGGCCAGGCCGCGATGATCATGCTGACGTCACAGGACACCTCAAGCTCGCCGGCGGGAGTGGTCAGACGCGACAGCTTGATGACGCTGCTGTCGACGGTGAAGCCCGATGACGTGCCGCTGGCCGATTCCAGATCTTCGATGACGTCTAGCTCGGTCGCGCTGCGCATCTCTTTGATGACGGCGTCGCGCAGGACCTTGGGGATGTCGGGCAGCGTGCCGGACTTGGCCTTGGATGCCGATCGCCCGACGACGACCGTGACGCGCTTGCCGCCGCCGGTGTGGGCCGCCGGGCTCAAGCGCTTGACGGCAGCCGAAGCCAAGCGACGGACCAGCCCGCTTTCGTCTTTGGCGGCGGCCCGCAAGGCCGGCAGCGCGGATCGCTCGGCCAGGGCGGCCAGCGATTCGGCGCAGGCTCCGCGCACGCTTTCGTCGCGGTCGGCAAACATCGCCAGGATCAGGGCCGGCACCGCGTCGGTGTCACCTAGCTCGCCCAGCTCGACGGCGGCCCGGCGGCGCTCTTGCCGGCTGCGGTCGGTCTTCAGCGTCGCTTCCAGCGTGCTGCGTCGCCCAACGGCCTGCGCACGCGGCAGCCCCAGATCGGCCATGCGACCGGTCCGCGGCCCGTCCAAAAGCAGAACCAGCGCACACAAAAACCCCGTCAGCCACGTCAAACCAGCCCGTTGGCGTCGATGCCACGCCCGCCGGGACAACGCCCGCCCGGACAGCGACGGACAAGCCATCAACACCAGCCTAGCGCGCCGTCCCAAGTCCAGGTCTGCGGCACGAGGCGGCGTGTGATGAGCGACGGATGGCGACAAGTACACAGGGTTGACCGAGAACGCTGCGAGGTTTAGCCGATTAGACCGACCCCGCAAAACCGCGTCAAGCATTCCGCCGCGCTTGACTGAAAATGACCATACATGCAATGTAACCGCATGGTTACGCACCCAGCTTTTCCGCATGCGGTCTGGGCGACCCGGCAGGGCTCAGGCCAAGGGCCAGGGCTTGGGTCAGGCGACGATGCGCGGCTTAGGGGGGCGCCTCCTCCGACGCCGCTTTTGCCGCTGCGTGACATCGTCCAGTCGCTGCGCGAAGCAGAGCAAGGCGTCCCGCCGCAGGGCAAAGCCCAAAAGCGGCTGCGGTCGCAGGTGCGCGCCATGGGGACGGCCGCGCTGCCGGCCCTGCTGCGAGCCCTGCGCAGCGAAAATGCCTGCGTCGTCGACTGGGCCTGTGACCTTCTGGGCAGCATCGCCGATGCCCAGCTTCCCGATCTATGCGAACGGCTGGATGCCATCCTTGTCGACTCGCAGGTGCACGACGCCACCAAGGCGAGAATCCTGGGGCTTCTGGCCGATCTGCAGGCACCGGTGCCGACGCAGGTGCTGCTGCAGGACCCCGACGCGATGATCCGTACCTCGGTGCGCGATCTGATCGCCGATCTGTCCAATGAACAGGCGATGGCGCAGGCCCTGGACCTGCTGTTCTGCCAGGTCTCGGCCGATGACCTGCCTCGCTTTCTGAGTGAGGTGGCGCGCCACGGAGGCGCGTCGGCCCAGCCGTTCCTGGCCGCCGTCATCACCGATCCGCGGACGCCGCGCCCCGTCGCACAAGGGCTGATGCAGACCCAGCGTCCCTTGGCCACGCCCACCCCGCGCGCCGATCGTCCGTCGACTGGCCGCCGCACCAAGCAGCCTTCCAACGTGCAGACGGCCGGCGATTTTCAGGCGGCTCTGGCTAGCTGCCGCGCCTACCTGGCCACCCTGTCCACGGTACCGACGGTGGCGATGCCGACGCGGTCGCTCGACGTGGCCAACGGTTCCGGGCTGCCCACGGACTCCGCGGATCGCTGCTTTCGTTCGCTGCGCCTGCACTACAGCGATGTCCTGCGCGCGTCCCGCGCCGTGCTGCCCGTGCCCGCCCCGGCCCTTGGGCAGTAAGCGCCCCAAGACGCAAGACGACTCGCCGACGGCGCTCCGCTCGCCAACAGGGAC
>JAYRFD010000393.1:0-3246 GCA_041908565.1 Polyangia bacterium
GGCAGCGCAGAGCCCGGCTCGGTCAGGTGCAGATCGGTGCCGCACAGGCCGCAGGCTCGCACGCGAACGATCAGATCATGGGGGCCCTGCGTGGGATCGGCGACGTGTTCAATCTGCAGGGCCTGTCCGTGCTTCTTGAAGACAGCGGCGCGCATATCAGCACTCTCCTTGTTCCAGCGCGAACGGTCGCGATCAGCGCAAGCGCGGCTTGATCTTCATCAGCAACAGAGGCGACAGGAACAGATCCGCGAACACCGCCGTGAACAGCGAGACGCCGATCAGAAGGCCCAGATGGGCAAGCCCCATGAACTGCGAAAACAGCAGCACCAAGAAGCCCAGTGAGACGGCGCACGTAGTCGAAAACATCGGCATGCCGGTGTCGCGCAAGGTGGCCAGCGCAGCTTCGCGATGCGGATCGGGATGGTCGGGCGGCAGGCTTAAGAAGCGACGGCGGAAGCGGGTCAGATACTGGATGGTGTCGTCATCCGCAATGACCAGCGTCACGGAAAAGATCAGCACGGTGGTTGGCTTGATGTCGATGCGCAACAGGCTCATCACGCCCAGCGTCAACAGCAGCGGCAGCAAGTTGGGCACCAGCGCAATCGCCGCCAAACGCAGCGATCGCAGGACACCGCAGAAGATGAAGAACGAGATCAGCACGGCCAACGCCAGCGACTTCGCCAGCCCACCAACCATCGATCGATAGATGCCATCGGCGATGCCATAGATTCCCGTGATCGTGATGCGATAGGCCGTGCGAGCTTCTTCTTGCGCGAAGTATCGCGATAGCTCGGCAATCAAGTGTGTCGCCCGGCTGGATCCGCGATCCGGCATCATGGCCAGGACCACCGCGCTGCCGCGATCAAACGACAGGATGTCGCGCAGGACCCGCGGATCGTCGACAGCCAGAAGCTCTTGCGCGGCCAAGGCGCGGGTGCGCGGCAGCGGGGTCGTGGCCAGATCCCCGGCCAGCAGGCGATGCGCTTTGCGCAGCACCTTGGACAAGGACAGCGCGTTCTTCACATCGCTTTGCAGATCCCCTTCCAGCTTGTGGGTGATGCGGTCGATCAGGGCCAGCGCTTCGGGTTCCAGCATGGCGTCGGCGCGCGGCGCCTGCGGATCCCTGGGCTCGATCAAGATGGCAAACGGTACGCTGCCGCCGTGCACCGATTCCAGGTAACGGATGTTGCGCAACAGCGTGCTTTCGGGGCGCAGATCGTCGTAGCTGAAGTACTCTTTTCCGACGCGGCTGCCGACCAGGGCCGACCCCGCTGCGATGATCACGGCGGCTGCGATAACCAAGCGCGATCGCAGCGTGATGCAGCGCTCGACCCAGTTGATGAAGCGAACAAATGGCGCCGCGGTTGCGCTGGGCGCATCCGCCATTGGAACGGGACGCGCAAACGACAGACACAGCGGCAGCACCGTGATGTTAGCGAACCAAGTCAGCAGCATGCCCACGGCCGTGACGATGCCGAACTGCTGAATCATCACCATGTCGTTGGCCAGAAGACCCAGAAAGCCACCGGCGATGGTCAGCTCAGTCAGCAGGCAGGGCAGCGCGCTATCCGCGACGGCTGCGGCCAGCTCTGCTCTCGGATCGCAATCGGGTCGCAGGCCGCTGCGGTAGTGCAAGACGATGTGCACGGTGTCCGAGATCGAGATGATCATCACGATGATCGGCGTGGTCTGCGTCAGCCCCTGAATCGGAATGTGCAGGATGCCCATGACCCCCACCGTCCACACCACCGACAGATAGATCGTGACGACCGCAGCGACGATGTAGGCGGCGCGGCGAAACGTGAAATACAGCAGGACCAAGATGAACAGAAAGGCCAGTGGGAACAGGCGTCCCAGGTCGCGGTTGACCAGCTCGGTGTATTCCGAGCGGATGATCGGCAGGCCGTTCAGCGTCAGCCGCTGCGTGACGCCGGCCTGATCGGCCAGCGCTTGCTGTTCGGTCAATACGGCGCGCGCGCGCTTCAGAAACACGGTGCGTGCTTCATCACTGCGCGCTTGCTCGCGGGTCAAGGTCACGCGCACCAGGGTCGCGCGCCCATCGGGCGGAGCCAGGTTCCACGCAAACAGCGGGTCGCTAAGCGCCACGTGTTTGCGCCGCGCCAGCTCGGCCTCTGGCAGATCGGGACGGGGGAACAGGCGTTCCATGCGCAGCGCTTCGCCGTCCAGCGAAAGATCCTGGATCGTGCTCAAGCCTTGCGTGTCGACCACGCCTGGGATGCGCGCCAGCGCGTCTTCCAAGGCCGCCACCCGACGCAGACCAGCGGGTGTGAACAGATCGTTGGCTTCGACCACGACAACGGCCTGCGCATCGTCGAAGGGGAATTCCTTCTTGTATCGTTCGTAGTCTGTGCGGCTGCGATCGAAGGTAGGGAAGGCCATCTCGATCGAAAAGTCGGGCCGCACGCGACTGGCGAAGGTGCCCAAGATCGCCGTCAGCGCGATCAAGAACAGACCCAGCAGGCCGCGGTGCCGCAGCATTCGATCGAACAGAGCAAAGGATGATGGATGGCTCATGGGGTTGTGCCTCAAAACGAAAAGCGAGCGACGGTGTACACGGACAGGTTGCGTTCGAAGTAACGACCAAAGCTGTCGTCGCCACCGCCCGGGATGAAGGCGCCGACGCGCAGCTCGAAGCCGCGATGCGCAAAGGCAAGCTGGGGGCGCAGGCTGTAGCTCAGCGGGATGATGCCGACGGCGCCACGCAGCTCGAAGCGCAGGCGTTCACGGAAGAACGACCAGCGCAGAAGACCGCCGACCGACAGGTTGTGCGGGCGCTGCAACAGCAGCGAGTCGTCGGCCGGCAGGTCGCGGATGTATTGGTAGTGCAGCTCTAGGATCGCGCCCTTGCCCAGATCGCCGTGCTGATATTCAAGGCCCAGCACACCTTGCACCGACGGAGCCAGCACTCCCTGCAGGTCTTTGCCGGTAAACACCAGCTGCGAATCGACCGCCAGATCACCGCGCAAGACCAGCGGGCCTGCGGTGGTCACAGCCGAAAGCCCGCCGTGGTGACGCCGCACATACGTTGCCGACACGCTGCCCTGCGTGACACCGGACAAAAGCGATGTCGACAGCGTGCTGGGATCGGCGGTTGCTGGATCGATCGCCGAAAGCGTCGCGGTCAGCGCCGGATCGATCTGCAGCGAAGGATTGAAGTCATAGCCATAGTGATAGAACAGGTCGAGATCGAAGCGATGCAGGGAAAGCTGCAGCCGCAGACCGGCC
>JAYRFD010000394.1:0-4698 GCA_041908565.1 Polyangia bacterium
CCACCACCCGGCGCTCATCGTCATAATGCGCCATCAGGTCCACGCCCAGGCCGCTGCGCGCCAGCACCTCGTTGGTCAGGGGCGACACCTGATAGTCCCCGCGCGCCGGCCCCATCAGCACGTGGTGCGGCCGGTTGCCGGGGTAGGGATCGACCGACAGGTGGCGATAGTGTGTCACCGGGTCGGTCGCATCCCACAGAAGCTGAATCGCCGACAGCACCAGCGCTTGCTCGCGCGGACTGGGATAGGCAGCGCCCAGCACGACGGAAAAGCCGCCGGTGAAGTCGGTCGATCGCTGCAGCAACAGCGAATAGTTGCTGCCCGGCACGCCCAGGTGGCCGCGTTCAACATCGGGGCTTAGCGCGACGAACGTTCCGCCGAAGATGCCGCCTTGCGAGATGCCGGAATAGAAAAGCTCGTCGCGGTTGACCTTGATCTTGTACTTGGCTAGCTCGGGCAGGGCTTCCACGCGTTCGCGCATTCCGCGCGCCAGCAGCACCCATTCGACCAGCCCTTGATGCAGTCGATCGGCCATGTGCGGGAAGCGACTGACATCGGTCAGGATCTGGATCACGCTGGCCTGATCGTCTTCGGACATGCCGGTCAGGTCAGCGCCAAAGAACATCAGGTTCTTGCGGTTGGCGATGCGACTGTTGAAGCCACCGCGCACCTGCGTGCCTTCGCCCAGAAGGCCGTGGCCATACAGAACCAGGCCGTGCGGCGTGCTTTTTCCGTCGACGGCAGAGTATGGAATGCGCAGCCAGAAGTTGGGACTGCGCGTGCCGCTGGCGCTGGGCCGCCCCTTGCCATCGCGACGGATGCGCGTGCCCGCGAAGTTCCCCACGCGCCAGTCGGCAAGGAAGTTCGGAACATCGAAGGTGCCGCGAACTTCGACCGCGATGTCGGCATCCACCGGTTTGCCGCTGCCGTCGGGCATCGGCACGTATTCGGTGATGCCGGTGACATGAAGTGCCGCGCCCATCGATCCGACTTGGGCAAGCGCCGCATCGCGCATGGCCAGCAAGTCGCCGTGCAGCGCATCGTTGCTGGCGGTCACAAAGTCCCACGCGACGATCAGCGACTGCTTGTCAATGCCTTGGCTCTGCAGCGTCGAAAACACGCGATCGAAGCGGGCCTGCCGCTTCGCCAAGACCGGCACATCGGCCGTCTGACCGTCGCGCAGCCGCACAAAGGGACGCGCCGGTTTGATGGCGGCGCCCGACGTGTCGCGCAGACCGCGAAAGGCCACGACATAGCGCGTCGCTTCTTTCAGAATTTCCGCCGGACGCACGAACAGAAGCTGCTGCGCGGGATCTTCTTCATAGCGATCTAGCTCGACGAAGTACGGCACGCGCCGCAGCACGCCACGCTGATCTTCCAGCAGCACGATCGCCGCATCGGCGGCCAACGAGCGCTCGATGTGATCTTCGCTGGCCAGGCCCTTCACGTCGACGTTCGGCAGGTGAAGAAGGATCTGCGTGCTGGGTCCATAGCCGTCCAAGTGGCGGAAGTTTTCCGGTGGCGGCACCGCACCTTGGTTGTTGGCCGGCAACGAAGCCGCGCCAAACCGCAGCGCGTATCCGGTCGCCGATCCGGGCGACTCTTCCAAGTACAGACTTGAAGGCCACGGCAGGGCGCAGACGCTGTTCGGACCTTGACCTAAGATCGGATCGCAGTCAGCCGTGTAGTTCGTCGGATCGGCGGCATCACCGGCGGGCGATGGCTCGGCGCAGGCTGCGAACAGAAGCAGCGCAGTGGCCAGGCCGCGTGTGCCTCTTGCCAGCATCGGATGGCCCGCGTTTAAGAATGCCGACAGGCGCGCGCGCATCGGCACAAGCGATTGAATTGGACGAGCATGGGTCTTGGTAGCGATCACGACGAGTCCCCTATTCGTGCAGGTGGTCAGGCGATGCGAAAGCGACGGGTGCTGTTTGCTTCGCAGCTGGGATGGACCAGGGCAGGCGTCCTGCGAAGGCGTGGATATGCACGACTTTTTTCCGACGGCAACAGAGGCACATGCAAAGGACCCGCGAGCATACTGCGTTCGTCGAGCAAGGCGCGTACAATTGCAGCCTATGGAGGGAGGCAGCCAGCTGCGTCGAGCGCTTTGCATAGGAAGCCTCTGCCTGGGGTTGGCAAGACCGCTGGTGGCGGCGGCCGATGCCCCGCCGGCAGTTGCACCGCCCGCGCTGCCGATGACGACGGATCCCGCCCAAAGCGACCCAGCGTCTGCAGGCAACAGCGACGCTGCAAGGGCCCCGCAAGCCGTCGATGCAGCGACCGTTGTGGAGGCTCCACCAGCGGAAGCACAGCTACACGGAAATGGTCGACTGGCGGCCCTGCTTTGTCAGGGGCAGCCGCTGCGCGCGGCACGCTGCCGATACGGCCTTCCTGGCGCAAATGCACCGGCAAGCGGCCTAGTCTTGACCTATCACGCAACGGGCAGCGTCTTTGAAGTCCTGGCTTTTCGCGACGGATACCTGGACGGAGTGGTCGAAGTCTACGACGCCACCGGCCACCTTCTGGAACGGACGCTGTATCGCGCGGGCTTCGCGGTGCCGCTGTCCCAAGTTCGCGCGCCGACAGGATCTGGCGATCCGCAGCTGGCTGCACCACCGACGGTGTCATCTGCCGATGGGACGCCAGGGCCAGCATCGCCGCTTTCAGCCACCGCACCGACCGCGGTCGACTTGGACGGCGAAGCGTCAGCGGCTGCAGCGCCACTTCGATCGGATGGCGCGAATCGATCGACATCAGCGCCCGTCGCAGCCGTCGCAAACATCGATCGCTCGGCGAATCTGGCACCGGTGCTGGGCTTGGGTCTGCGCGGCATCTTGGGGGCGATGATCAGTGATGTCGCGGCGCCCGGGTTTGCCGGCGGTCAGCTGGTCTTCGCAATGTCTCCGTCGGGAACCACGCATCCAGAGCTAGCAGTTGGCGCAACGACGACCTTTGATGCCAAGGGCCAGTACCGTCGCTTGGATGTGCCGATCTCGCTGGGGCTGCAGGTCAACCTGAACCGCGCATCGGCTCCGATCTACATGGCGCTAAGCATGGATCTTCTGTACGCGCGACGCAGCATTGCGGGCGATGTACCGGGACCGCAAGTCGAAGAAGCGTGGCTGTTGGGCGGTAGCGGAGGCCTGGGCATCGACCTGCCAATGTGGGGCAGCAACCGCAGCCAGGGTCGACTTCTGACCGACGTGCGGATCGGCGGAACGGGGCGCGTCGACAGTGCGCCGCCGCTTTTGCTACCGCAGGAAACGGGCGAGCCTCGCACGGCGATTGCCGGTCAGTTTCGCGTGCTTTTGACCATGACGGCCCAGGTGAACTTCGGAGGCTAGCTACGCAATGGCGCACAATCGAAAGAGGCAGTGGCTGGGTCTGGGCGATGCGGGCGCTCTGCGCAACGGCAGATCGGTCGCCGCCGGCCTGCTGCTGTCGTCGAGCCTGCTTCTGGGCTGCGGCAGCGAGAGCGATCTTGCGCCGGTCAAGCGCCGAAGCGGTGCCGTGGTGATCGAGGGCTGTTCGCTGGACGCCGGTCAGCAGCAAGCTCTGCAAAGCGATGCGCTGCGGAGCGTGGTTGGAACCGCCATCCTGCTGTGCCCGGCCATTCACGAAGGCGGCGCCTTGCCCAAAGAAGTGGACGGTCTGCAGGTGCTGAACAACACGATCAGCACGCTGCGAAGTGCCGGCTTGCGCGTCGAGCTAGGCATCAGCGCGCGCGATGACGCAGGCCAGCCGCTATCAGCGACTCGCTTGGCCGCGCTGCTGCACGATCCGGTGCAGCGGGACGTGACCGCGACCGCAGCGGCGCAGTTTGATGCGCGGGCCGATGGGCTGGTGATTGCACTACCCGCCTTGCCCGATACCGCAACCGCCGATGTGACGGCGTGGGTGCAGGCCTTGGCGGCTTGGACTCCGGGACGCAAGCCTTCGATCTTTGCTCCACCATCGAGCACCGAGCCGAGCGATCTGCCGCAAGGCAGCGCCGTCAACTTGAAGACCCTGTCGGGTAGCCTGCGAACCGTCTATGCGATGACCGTCGACTACAGCTGCTGCGACGGAACGCCGGGCCCCACCACCGATGCCGACTGGACCGCGCAGGTGCTGTCGCTGGCAGGTCGACAGGTGGGGCAGAACGCGCTGTTCATGGCGCAGCCGCTGTATGGCTATCGCTTCGTCGATGGCACCGCGCAGCCGGTCAGTTACTTGGCGGCCGCGGGCTTGGCCAGTGCTCAACACATCCAGGTGCTGCGCACAGAAGACGGCTCGCTGCAGTATTCGTTCGTCGATGCCAACAACCGCCGCAACGAGGTCTGGTTCGACGATGCCCGCAGCCTGGCCCGACGCCTGGCATACCTGGACAGCCGGGTCGACGCGAATATTGGCGTGCTGTACTACAGCTTGGGCAGCGAAGATCCCAAGCTGTGGTCGACGATGCAGGGGCTGATGCGGTGAGCCTTTCCCTGCCAACTGCGGTCGACGATTCCATCTGCGTGGAATCGCTGGCGCTGCGCGATCCGCTGGCCAACCCGCTGTTCGAACGCGAGCTTGCCCAGCGCTATCTGCTGTTCGATGCCTGGGTCGAAGGAGAGCGCCGCGTCAACCTGCATCCGCTGCTTCTGCCGCCGGCCTTGCATGCCCAAGCCGTCGAAGCGGCAACCAGCACGGCCGCGCTGATCGATCGCGTGGCAC
>JAYRFD010000395.1:0-1768 GCA_041908565.1 Polyangia bacterium
CGCGACAAGGACGGCCTGTTCGATCGCCTCGACAGCTGCCCAGACCAGCCCGGCCCGGTTGAAAACAACGGCTG
This sequence comes from Polyangia bacterium, assembly GCA_041908565.1. Classification (GTDB taxonomy): domain Bacteria; phylum Myxococcota_A; class Polyangia; order Palsa-1104; family JAEUJZ01; genus JAEUJZ01. Next base: position 75 of record JAYRFD010000395.1, read on the forward strand.
CCCGCTGGCCGATTCCGACAAGGACGGCATCGTCGACCGCGACGACAAGTGCCCGTACGAGCCAGGCGTCAAGGAATACAACGGCTGCCCGGCGCCGCGGAAGTACATCAACGTCACGGACAAGAAGATCGAGCTGCTGCAGAAGATCCTGTTCGCGACCAACAAGGCGGACATCAAGCCGGCTTCGTTCGACCTGCTGAACGAAGTGGTCGACGTCATGAAGCGCCGCGAGAAGATGCGTGTGCACATCGAAGGCCACACGGACATTCGCGGTACGCTGCAGTGGAACATGAAGCTGTCGCAGATGCGGTCTGAGTCGGTGAAGCAGTACCTGATTCAGAAGGGCGTCGCGGCCGAGCGCTTGACCTCGGATGGCTACGGCCCGACGCGTCCGGTACCGGGCTGCGAGAACGTCAAGACGACGGTCTGCTTCGACAAGAACCGCCGCACCGAGTTCATGATCGTCGAGCAGTAGGCCGAAGACGGCGCGAGGGCCGGGCTCTCGCGCTGGTTCCGTCGGACCCGTCCAATCCCGAAAAAACAAAACCCCCAGCTGGCAGCTCATCGCCAGCTGGGGGTTTTTCTTGTGCGCTGTTTGACGACTACAGCGAACGGACGACGGCGCGGGCCGCGGTCAGCGTCTCATCCAGCACGGCATCGCTGTGGGCTGCCGAGACAAAGGCCGCTTCAAACTGCGACGGAGGCAGATACACGCCGCGTTCCAGCAGGCCATGGAAGAAGCGGCCAAAGCGTGCGGTGTCGCTGCGCTTGGCGCTGGTGTAGTCGACCACCGGCTCGCCGCTGAAGAACAGCGTGAACATCGAACCAAGCTGGTTGACAGACGCCGGGATGTCGACGCTGCGCAGCAGCGAGGCCAGCTCGAGCGACAGTCGAGACGTGGCGCGATCCAGGCGTTCGTACAGATCGGGCTGTTGCGAAAGAAGCTGGAGCTGGCGCATACCTGCCGCGACGGCCAGCGGGTTTCCCGACAGCGTGCCCGCCTGATACACGGGGCCACTTGGGGCGATGCGTTCCATGATGTCCGCCCGTCCGCCATAGGCGGCCAGCGGCAGGCCACCACCGACGATCTTGCCCAGACAGGTCAGGTCGGGCGTGATGCCGTACAGGGCTTGGGCTCCGCCGAAGGCGACGCGGAAGCCGGTCATCACTTCGTCGAAGATCAGCACGCTGCCGTTGGCCCGCGTCAGGTCCGAAAGCGCGGAGAGATAACCCGGCTGTGGCGGCACGCAGCCCATGTTGCCGCAGACCGGCTCGACGATGACCGCGGCGATTTCGCACTGGCCACTTTTGTCGCGATGTTCGGCAAACAGCGCCTGCATGGCAGGCAGGTCATTCCATGCCACGGTCAGCGTGTCCTGTGCCGCACCGGGCGTCACACCCGCCGATCCGGGAATGCCCAGCGTCGCCGCACCCGAGCCCGCCGCCACCAAGAGCGCATCCGCATGGCCGTGATACGCACCGTCGATCTTCACGATCTTGTGGCGTCCGGTGTAGCCGCGCGCCAAGCGCAGCGCAGACATCGTCGCCTCGGTCCCCGAGGACACCAGGCGCACGCGCTGCATCGAGGGCACGCAGCGACACAGAAGCTCGGCGAACAGGACCTCGCGCTCGGTCGGCGCTCCGAAGCTGGTGCCGGCCTGCGCCGCTTCGACGATCGCCGCCAGGATCTCGGC
>JAYRFD010000396.1:0-1556 GCA_041908565.1 Polyangia bacterium
GGGGGTGGGGGGCGGGTGGGGCTGCGTTGATCGCGGGGGGAGGCGGCGGGTGGCTTTGTTAGGATGCGCCTATGTCAGTCTCGGATGAAGCAAGTGGGATGAATCAGGGTGGTGGGGTTCCGGTGGCTCGCGAAGACGATCGAGCGGCGGGGACGGGGCCGCATGTGTCGCCGTTGCCATCGCCGGCGCCTAGCTCGACTTCCTTGCCGCCGCCGCCAGCCATCGTCATCGAGGTCGAAGACGACCGCCATGCGACGCCGCACGATCGGTTTATGGCGCTGTCGCTGACGGCTCGCGACCGGCTGACGGCGCGCTGGATTCGCACGCAGGAAGCGTATCGCGCCGACGACGCCAAGCGCGTCTACTACCTGTCGGCGGAGTTTCTTTTGGGGCGGGCGCTGCGCAACAACCTGTTCAACATCGGCATGCTGGACGCGACCGAGACGGTGCTGCGCCAGATGGGCCTGAGCGTGGGCGACATCCTGGAACAAGAGCGCGATGCGGGGCTGGGCAACGGCGGTCTGGGGCGGCTGGCGGCCTGTTACCTGGACAGCATGGCGACGCTTTCGATCCCCGGCTATGGCTACGGCATTCGCTATGAGTTCGGCATCTTCGATCAGGTGATTCGCAACGGCGCGCAGATCGAGCGCCCCGAAGAGTGGCTGCGCATGGGCAACCCCTGGGAAGTGTCGCGCCCGGAATACACGCAGCACGTGCACTTTTATGGCCACACCGAAACGGTGCAGAACGGCGACGGGCAGCCGCGCGTGCGCTGGGTCGGCACCAGCGGCGTTTTGGGCGTGCCCTATGACATGCCGATCGCCGGGTTCGGCAGCGAAAACGTCAACACGCTGCGCCTGTGGAGCGCGCGGGCCAGCGAAGAGTTCGATCTGTCGGTGTTCAACGCCGGCGACTACGAGCGCGCGGTGTTCGACAAGAACGCCAGCGAAAGCATCAGCAAGGTGCTGTACCCCAACGACCTTCTGATCGTCGGCAAAGAGCTGCGCTTGAAGCAGCAGTACTTCTTTGTCGCCTGCTCGATCGCGGACCTTTTGCGGCGGCACCTGGCGGACATGGCGGGGCATGGACCGGAACAAGATCGGTTTGCGCTTTTGGCTCGGCTGCGGGCGCTGCCGGACAAGGCGGCGATTCAGCTGAACGACACCCACCCGGCCATCGCCATCCCCGAGCTGATGCGTCAGCTGATCGACATCTATGGTCTGCCCTGGGAAGAAGCCTGGGAGATCACGACCGGCTGCATCGCATACACCAACCACACGCTGCTGCCGGAAGCGCTGGAGCAGTGGAGCGTCGACCTGCTGGGACGCCTTTTGCCGCGCCACCTGCAGATCATCTATGAGATCAACCACCGCTTCCTGCGCCACGTGTGGACGGCCAGCCCCAATGACCCCGGTCGCATGGAGCGCATGTCGCTGATTCAAGAGCACCCGTACAAGGCGGTGCGCATGGCGTACCTGGCGACGGTGGGATCGCATTCGGTAAACGGCGTGGCGGCGCTGCACAGCGAGCTGTTGCAGAAGTCGCTGCTGCCGGAA
>JAYRFD010000397.1:0-3313 GCA_041908565.1 Polyangia bacterium
AGAACGATGGGTGGATACGACGGGCGAAAGCGACGAGCGAAAGCGACGAGCGACAACGATCGGTGGACTGCGGCGTGAGCCTGACAGCGCCAGTGCGGGCTACATGTCGAAGCCACCTCGAATCGCCTGGTTGTCCTTCATTTGCTTGAGCATCTTTACGACCGACTCGGCCATGTGATCGATCTTCTTGCGCACTTCCCGGTCGTCCTGCGTTGCCGTCGGATGCTGAGCAGCTGGCAGACGAAGCGCCGACTCGACACTGGGAATCGAAGTCAGCGCGCTGCCCTGCGACGCGGCCATGCGCCCCTGCCCCATCGAGATCGCGACGAGGGTCAGGTCATCCAGGCTCAGGCGGTCATCGCCGCGCCCGCCCTGGCCCGTGCTCGATCCGGTGATCGCTTGCATCAGCTTGGCCGACGCCTCGACCTGTTCCCGACTGACGCCGCTGGCCGTCAGGGCTGCCTTGAAGACTTCCACGGGCGGGGGCGCTGCTGGCTTAGCGGGTACTGCGGCATCCGCGTCGGCCCGCGCTGCACGCCTTGGGGCCGGTCGTTCACCGTCGACCAAGGTCAACGAAGGTCCCGCCGATCCTGTCTCGATCTTCGGATCGTCTTCGGATGCGGTCGGTGCTGCAGGCCGCGCCCGCCCACCTTCGACAACGGACAGTGCCATCTGCGACGGCAGGCGCTGCCACAACGGCATGCCAACGGCACTGCCCGGCGGCACTTTCTTGACGAGCTCTGCCAAGGCAGCCTGCGGCCCAGTCGACGACGGGGCCGACGGTAGCATCGCGAAGATTCGCGCAATCCGCTCGGCGGTTGAGGACGCAGCGCCAGGCCACAGCATCGCAGGCTTGGCGGGCTCACGCTGCGCGGGGCGCGACTCGGTGCTGGCCGGTTGCGGGAACGCGGTCAGCATCGATGCCGCGTAGCGCGACGCCAGCTCATACGGCGCCGAAGGAGCACTCGGGCCAGGCGCCGCAGACGACGGCTTGGCAACGGTCTGGGCAGCCATGCGCAGCGATGGGCCCGCCAGCACCGGCGCGGTTCCCGACGGCGAGACGCGGCTGGCAGCCACCGCAGAAGGCACGAACGGCAGCGACGTCTTGGCCAGCGACGGTGCAGCCCCGCCGGGAAGCGGAGCTGTGTCTCTTCGGGCAGCGCCCAGGCCAAGCGATGGCGAGACCGTCAAGGGCTGCGTCGACACCGCACGCGGCAGCGACAAAGACGAAAGCCCAAGTCGCTCAAGCTCTCGCGGCAGAGCATTCCAAGGCTGAGCCAAGCCAAGCACCGAGACGTGGGCCGCTTGCGCGGGCGACGCAGACCTGGTCGTCGAAGGGCCGACTGACAGAGGCGAGGACAGCCCACTTGTCGCGGCGGCAGCAAGCGTCGGCCGCGGCGATCGCTTGGTGGATTCCGCCTGCGTAGGCGGAACAAAGATCAGCCCGCCTGCGCCACGCCAACTTCCAGCAGCCACCGACGGTGCATCGGCTTGCAGGGCAGCCAAAGTCGCGGGCCCGGGACGCCCCAGGCTTTGCGTCAGTCGATCGCCAGCGGTCTGCACGCGGGCCTGTTCAGCGCCAGCGAATAGCTCGCTGCGCAGCCCCAGTCCGCCAAGCTGTGTCGGTGCCGCCAGCGATGGGCGCGCCGTCGTCGCTGGCTGGCCCTGCGGCGCAGCAGCGTCTGGGCCCGTCAGCCACGTCATGCCGCCCGCCACCGGCACCCAACGCCCTGGCTCGGCTGCAACCGAAACCAGGCCCTGCTGGGATGCAAACTGCTCAGCTCGCACCGATCCCGCACCGACGCGCGGAGCGATCGGTGCAGCAGGGAACTGCGTCGCTGCCAGCTGTCGCAACGGCTGCCGCAGGTTACCCACCGACGATGCGAGCTCTGCACGGGCTGAGGGAACGAACGGCAGATCAGCCGCGTGTTCAGAACGGCGAGGGGCAGCCACGGGCGTGCTCTCGGTCGTTGGCAAAGCCGACAGCAGCGACCCGACCCACGACGGAACGACGCCAGATCGCGGATCGCCCGCCAGTTGACTTAGCCACGCCGTCGCACCGCTGCTGGTCGCGATGCCCGCCGCAAAGAGCTCTGCCAATGTGCCGCCACCGCCCGGTGCAAACCAAGGCGCAGCCGATGGAACTCGGGAATCGAGGGCAGGCAAATCGACGCGCGGTGAGGCAGAGGCAACGACGGCTCGCTGAACTTCCGGCCCGGCAAACGGCGGCGGAGCAGCCGACTTGACCGTCGGCGATACGGGCGACCCAACCGATGCTGCGGCGCGATCTGGGGCGGCAGCGGACTGCCGATTCGCACGCGTCCCCTCGGTTGCCGACGGAGGAAGCACACTGAGGTAGGGCAGGCTGGCCGCTCGCGCAGAACGCTGTGAGGGGCTCACCGCCGGCTGTGCGCCCACCCGGTTCAGGCTGTGGGCGAGGCCCGTCGACATTCCAGGAGCCTGCGCCCACGTCCCAGCATCGGCTCGCAAGGGAAGGCCAAGGCTGACGCTGCGCAGGCCGTACTCACCGGCGAAGCGCTGCGCCAGTGCCCCCATACCGCCGGGCTGCGTCGCTGAAAACAGCGTTGGGAAGCTGGCTTCCTGGATCGCAATGCGCGGACGCGCCACGTCGACCAGCACAGTCTGTTCAGCAGCTGCACTGGCGCTAGCGCTGGGAACAGCCGCCGGGGCCGGGCTGACCAGCGTCGACAACGGCGATGGAACAGAGGTCCGTACGCTGCGCGTCGGGGCAGCGGTGGCGGGCGCGGTCGGCGGAACCGACGGCAGGGTCGCCGGGGCAACGCGGACGCCACCGGCGGCGGGCGCTGGCAGCCATGGCAGCGGCAGGCTCGCAGCCGCGATTGGGGACGCAGTCGCTTCGGTCGCGACACGGCTGCCTGGCGACGACAGAACGGGGCGCAGCCAGTCGGCGAACAGAGACGGAACAGGCGCACCGCTTGTCAGCTGCGCTTGCGAGGCCGCCGCGCCGCTGCTCAGGCCGATGCCAGCCGCGAATAGCTCTGCCAGGGCCCCCAGGCCACCCAGCTCGCGCCAGGGCTGGGACGGCGACACGCGATCGTCGCGGACACCCGCGCCAGGACTCTTCGACGACGACGAAACTTCATCCAGCGACGGGGTCAGCGCAGCCCGATCGGCATAAGACAGCGTCTGAGATTCCGACGCAGCAAAAACAGGCGCCGACGGGACTGGCGGCAGCACATCGCCGCTCGCCGCCCTCGGCAGGGGTCGCTGAGCGCGCGAGGTCGCAGTCGCCAGGCCGATCGACGTGGGCTGCTGCTGGGTCGCAGGCCTC
>JAYRFD010000398.1:0-7837 GCA_041908565.1 Polyangia bacterium
GCGCCGACCAGCGCCGTATTTCCGTCCGAGGAAAGGGACACGGATTCGCCAAACGCATCTCCGCTTTCACGATCGCCCGCCAGCAGCTTTTGCTGTTCGGTCCAGCTGGTGCCAGAGCGCGCAAAGACATAGCCGGCCCCGCAGCGTGTGGACATTCCTTCGCTGTGACCGTTGGCGCCGACCAGAGCCGTGCTGCCATCGCGGGACAGCGATACCGACCAGCCAAATGCGCTGTTGCTGGCCTTGTCGTGGGCCACCAGCTTCTGCTGCGGCAAAAACATGGCGCCCGAGCGAACGAAGACGTACGCCGCGCCGTTGGCCAGCGTTCCCGCGTCCGACTTGCCATCGGCGCCAATCAGCGCCGTGCTGCCGTCACCAGACAGCGCGATCGACCAGCCAAACGCATCGTGCGATGCCTTGTCTTCGGCAAGCAGCTTCTGCTGTTGGATCCAGCTGGTTCCCGATCGCGAAAACACATACACGGCACCGTTGGCTGACGTGCCGGTATCGGACTTGCCATCGGCCCCGATCAGCGCCGTAGTTCCGTCGGCGGAAAGCGCAACCGAGCTGCCGAAGTAGTCACCGCTGGCCTTGTCCGCCGCCATGATCTTCTGCTGCTGCGTCCAGCTGGTCCCACTGCGCACGAACACATACGCCGCGCCGTTGGCCGATGTGCCGCCGTCTGATTCCATCCAGGCGCCAATCAGCGCGGTGTTGCCATCCGCCGAAAGCGCCACGGCACTACCGAAGTAGTCGTTGTTCGCCCTGTCGCCCGCCAACAGCTTGCGCTGCTCGTTCCAGATCAGCGGATCGATCTCGATGGGAAATACGGCGTCGGTCCAGTCGACTTCCAGGATCAGCTTTTGGCCATCGGAATCCGTGCGCAGGCGACTTTCAAGGGGCGTTCCCTTTTGATCGCGAGCAAACAGATCGGAGTAGTGAAGCAGTCTTTGTCCGGCTGCATTGACGAACACCGCATCGGTGCCGGTGCGTTCAGCCCGCAGGCCGCTGATGGGAACTTCGACTTGCAACGGCGTGCCGCGTTCGCAGCCGGCCGGAGCTTGGCGCAGCGTGAAGCCTTGTTCCAGTCCCAGGGGGCCGTTTTCGTACCACTCGCCCAGCACATCGTCGGCATACTGGCCGCGATGCGGCAGCGCAGCCAGTCCAACCGACGCACGACGCGATGCAACGCGCTGCGATCCGCAGACCAGCTCTGGGGCGCCCAGCACCAGCTGATCGTTCCCAATGGAAAGCTCCAGCCGGGGCCCTTGCAGACGCACGGTGTAGCCCTGGTCGGGGTGATGCGCGCGAAGCCCCGCGGCGTCGCTGCGGAAATGAAACGAGGGAAGATTCGCGCCTTGCGCTTGCTGCGCCCGCACGTAGGCCGCGCGCAGGCTGGCATCGTGTGCCGCTGACAGACCGCTGGCCAAGGGACCACCGCTTGGGGCCGTGCCCCCCCGGTTCGACGACGGCGAGCCCACTTCGTACCCGCACGTGCTGACAAACAGCAGGGGGACCAGCAGCGAGCTCAGCGCAAAAAGAGGGCTCTTGGCCCGATGGTTACCAATATTTCCGACGTTCACGGGTGCACACTCCGCAGCAGCCTGATTTCCCGTTTCCATAACACACTTCCTGAAGTAGAAAGGGCAGACATACGGTCGGCGCCTCACCTGGGAACGGGATGTCTTGCTCTCATTCCCCGCCCGTTCACCGCGACGATCTTGGATGCTTTGCCGGCTTGCCGGCCTGGAGTTTTGTACATGCGCACCCCGAGTCTCTTTCGCTTCTTGGCACGGACAGGCTGCTCGCGCCTCGCTTGGGCTCTACCGATTCTGCTTTGGGCCGCTTCCAGCCAGGCCGCGCGCTGCCCCAATGTGCACATCATCTTGGACCGCTCGGGATCCATGTCCGTGACGATGCCAGGCACAACAGGCACGCGCTGGACGGTGGCCAAGGACGCGGTGAAGAACCTGCTTTCGCAGTACAACGCCAAGCTGCCGCTGGGGATGAGCATCTTCCCAGCCACGGGCTGTGACTCGCAGCTTGTCACCGAGCCGGTCTATGGCAGTCAGGCCGTGATGGAGACGGCGATGGCCGCCTCGGGCCCCAGCGGCTCGACTCCGTCGGCAACCGCGGTGCGCGATGTGCAGGCCCTGGGCTCGCTCAACGACCCGAAGCGGGCTCAGTACATCATTCTGATCACCGATGGAGGCCCTGGCTGCGGCACGCTGGACACCTGCCCGGGTACGGTCAACGAGATCACAAAGGCTCGCATGAAAAGCCCATCCATCAGCACCTTCGTCGTCGGCTTCGGCGGTGGGCTGTCCGCTGGCGAGTCAAGCTGCCTGACCCAGATGGCGATCGCGGGTGGCAAGGCCAACGCCAGCCCCGAGAAGTTCTACAAGGCGGACACCGCGGCCGAGCTAAGCCGCGCCCTGGCCGACATCCTGAAGGTCGTTACCGGCGGTGGGGAAGCCGGAACCGGCGACGGCATCTGTTACCGCTAGGCACACCGCTGGCCGCGGTGCGAACCACCGCGATTCTGATCGTGCTTCGCGGCGCGATGCGATGCTGCGGAGCCGCCCCGGGCTCGTCGACTCGACCCTAAAACGGCGCCCCCATTGCGACCCAGCTACGCCACTTGGCCAGCCGTGCGCCACTTAGTGTCTTGACGTGCCTGCCGGTTGCTGTCGTGCCCGTCACAGGAACCGTAATCAAGGTTGACTGGTCTGGATCGCCTTTGACGACCAGCTGTGACGTAAACAATGAATTATAATTATCAAGCAATTTTCCATTTGTAATATCTATTTTTAGCTTATTGGTGGCCGTCGGATTATGGCATCCGGTAGCCGTGCAACCCATATTTACCATGTCTGTTTGAATCATCTGATAGGTTATCACGCAAGCCATATCGACTGCCATATCGGTGTTCCATGAATCAGGCGAGCAGCGGAGCGGCCGATCACTGGCCTCTTGGTGGGTGTTTTGTTCAGACAGTCCACAGTCGACCTGGGCAAGCACGGCCCAGCTTCCCAATAACAGGATAATCCATAAAATACGAGTTTTCATGACTGCATCCCCCAGCGTAACGGGCTAGCACACGCAACACCAGAACCCGGAAGCGCACGACTGGGGCGCTTGTACCGTTCCTTGGCAGAGCGCGAGCCAGCAATTTGCGATCGGGCGACCTGCGCAATGGATCATTACGGCGTTACGAACATCAGATTGGCCTGCATGCAGGTGGTGCGAACGATGTCGACGGTGAATATGGACCCGCCAAAGTACCAGACGGTGGATGAATACGATCCCGACGCGGCCCGACAGCCACCGATCGCTCCGGTCGTATTGCACATGGAATCCGAAAAGACACCGCTGGTCATCGCGCCGACACCAGCATCCGCGTTTCCAGCACACTGGCTACGCATCAAGGAAGCTTGGTCGCTGGTCAGTCCATCATAGTCCGTACACATTACAATTGTAGAAGATCCGACTTTGGAAGTTTGTCGGCATGAGCCACTCGACAAACCACCAGATCCACAACCTGCGATTCCTATCGCAAGTGCAACAGATACCATCATAGAAGAAGAAGTTCGCGTCATGTGAATTCCCCCACACGGACTGCGCGGATTCAATGCCCTGTTCAGCGCCCTTTGGCCAACTGTTGGAATCGAGTTCGCTGACGAATCCGCAGTTGCGATTGCGACCGTCTTGGGTACTGCAGAAGCAAAGCCTGCGCCACGCAGGACGTTTGCGTGTTTTGGGCGGGGCGCGTCGCCCGTTCTGCCGCGATACCGCCCCAGAGGCGAACCGATCGGACAGACGGCGACGCAGTCTATGCGCGAAGGCGAGGCGAAGCGGCAAGCCGTGCGCTGCCGCGGGGGGGAGGCTTTACTGCAGGTCGACCAGCGTCATATCGCCCTGGGTGGCATCCGACGGTAAGACGACGAACGACATACGCCCGCTGCCGGGTCGCCGCGCGCTGGCCACAAGAGCCGCCCCCGGCGATGTCGAGCCCCGCGGGTTGCCGTAGCGAACGGGCAGCGTCCCTCGTGCCCAGCTGCGACCGTCGCGGCTGGCAAACCAGTGGGCGGTGTAGGCGCTCTGTTCGTAATAGGCAACGTAGGCCGTGTCGTCGCCATCGACGGCAATCGGACCGCCAAACGCCGTGGGAAGGGCCGGCGGTCGCATGGTTGCATAGCTGGCAGCGACGATCCCACCCGGCGCACAGAAGTACGTCTGGATCGACGAGTACGAGTTGTAAATCGCCCACAGCCGCCCCTGGCTGTCGAAGGCCGCGTCGTCGGCAGGACAGGTGTTGGCCAGCCCCCCCGTTCCCAACAGCTGTTCCACGCCGCTGCGGAACATCCCGGTGTAACGGTGGCCCCAGAACGAAAAGACGCCGCCGCCCTTGGGGTCCCATTCCACATCGGTCTGTTCGACGGTGCCGCCAGAGCTGTGCATATAGCTCCGACGCAGATCGTCGACTTCCAGGCTGAAGGCATCCAGACCGCCGCTGCGCGACCGCGACCACGACGCCCACACCGTCTGCTTGCCGTCGATCGCCAGGCCCACCCCGGGGTCATAGCCAAAGGCGCCGCCGATGCGCTCGGACATCGAGGACGTCATGCCCTCTTTCCATCGGTGCAGCTCTACCGCCGATCCCTCGCCACTTACCGGAGTCACCGCCGCGAACAGCATCCCGTCGTTGCGAACCGCAAAGTCCCAGGCCTCGCGCTTGTAGCTGACAGGGATGGTCAGGGCCGCTCGGTCGAGCGTCTTGGCTCCCGGCTTGCGGGTGTACAGCTGCAGCGAGTAGTTCGACCCGCTGCTGACCTGGACCATGACATAGGCCGTCCCGTCGGCACCGAACTCAAGCTGGACGCCGCTGCCGGCCACGCCCGCCAGGCTTGTGCTGCCGTAGGTCACCGGACAGCAGCCCGCGCTGCAGCTTGCGTAGCCCGCCGCGCACACGCACGTCGACCCGATGCACTCCCCCGCGGAGCCACAGCTTTTGGAATCCGTGCACTTCACGTCGGGCAGCGGCACACCGCAAGGACGAGCCGCCGGAACACAGGCCGCGTCGCACTGGTGAAAACCCGCCGAGCACGAAAAGCCGCACTTGGTCCCATCGCACGTCGCCATGGCGTTTTCAGGCGCCGGGCAGGGCGTGCAGCCTCCGCCGCAGGTCATGGGGTCGCTGTTCAAGACGCAGGCCGCCCCGCACATGTGCTGGTCGGCCCGACAGACCATGGGGTCTGGTCCGGGTCCGGGTCCGGGTCCGGGTCCGGGCTCAGGTCCCGCGATCCCCCCACTGCTGCAAGAGGCCAGTGCAAGCACAGAAGCAAAGCCGATGTTCCAAACAATCCTGCTCACGGAATACCTTTCTCCGTCGGCCCGCCACGATCCACCGGACGAGCCAACAGCCAGCGTTAGGTGGCACGCTATCACGCTCCTCAGCCGCCACATCGCAGATTCCACGCGCGCCCAGCGACGAACCGCGGGCGGTGGTGCGGCCTCACAAATCGCCAGCGCAGATGGGATCTCCAACATACAAGAGCCCTCTGTCAGTGCCGCCACAGCACACAGCCCCTGTCCGTCCCCCCCGTCGACAAACCGAGGACCAGGCCACGCCAGAGCAGCGCGACCGGTGCGGTCCAAGTCGACCGGTGCGTGCAGCCAGACCAGGCCGGATTCGTCCGCGCAGCCGATACGCGACCCGGTGGCTGCCAGTGTTCGGACTTCGCCCCCTTGCCCAGCGTGATACGATGGAGGGTCTTTTCGTCGCTGCGCCCCATGTCTATAGCTGGGAGGACTTCCTGTGACGGTTGCCAATATTACGATTCAGTATCCGGCGGGCGTCGCCCGCACTCTTTCGACGCGGAACTTCTCAGCCCATGACAAGCGCGAGTTTCTGCGCGGGAACCTGGTCTCTCTACGACAGTATTTCCAGGACGGTGGGGACTTTCCAAACCTCGCTCATCTAACGCCGACCAACCATGTGCCGACGAGCACAATTCAGGGGCCGCGAACGCTGGCTCGACTGCACTTTGCCGCCCCCCGCGTCCCCCGAGCAGCCGCAGGAGTTCCCCCAGCACCGGTGGCGGGGAATGTTCCGGTCGCCAAGCGGCTACTCGACCATCGGGACAAGGTCCGCAGCGCAGTGACCAAAGCCCTTCAGTGGATCGATCGCAGCGCGACGCTGCGCTTTCCCAATGATCGGCTGGACATCTTTATTGCGGAACAGAATGGCTACAGCTTGGGCTATCGCTGGATGGAGCCCGGGGGCCACCACTCAGGCGCGGCGATCCTGTTGGGCAAGACCGCCAGTAGCTGGAGCGGCACAGCGACGACCAAGACCGTGGCACAGGAGTGCTATGAGCACTACCTGCCGGCCCGAACCGTGAATGCGCTGGAGCGACGCATCATGGCCACGCTGATCCACGAGATGGGCCACGTGTTTCATCAAGTCGACAACCTAAGCCACTACATCCTGTTGGCGCGCGTCTCGGAACTTCAGGCCAGCGCAAACATGGCCGCCGATCCGAAGTATGCCGACTTCGCCCACGCCCCGACGCAGCAGAACCTGCAGGACTTCTTGAACGATTCTCGCCAGTTTGGGAACGGAGTCAGCCTGTACGCGGGCTTCTCGGGCCTGAACGAGTTTGTGGCCGAGGTCTTCTGCGCGCTGGTCATGGGGTCGCCGATTGGCGCGGATGAAAACAACCAAGCCTCGATCCTGATGGGCAAGAATGCGACGCGCGCCGAGATCCTGGCCGCTTACACCGCCTGCGGCGGCCCCATGCCAGAAAACAACGTCAGGCACACGCGCAACTAGTCCCCGTCTACGACGGTGTTCGTGTCGATCGATGCCGCCCGTGCCGCGTGTGCTTCGGACACGACAGGCGGGATCTGCAGGATTGTCATATCTCGCGCGGGAAATTCCCTTTAGCCTGACGCGCCATGCAGGACACCTTGATGGGCGCGGTGCGCGCCCTGACGCCGCGCATGGCGGGCACCAGTTTCCGTGAACGGAGCATCGCCTGCCTGGGCGCGCTGCTCGGCATTGGGCTCACGGGCCTCATCTCTGGCTGGGCGGTGGGCCACTTCGATCACCTGCCGCTGCTGGTGGCTCCGCTGGGTGCTTCCGCCGTGCTGCTCTTTGCGGTGCCGGCGAGTCCGCTCGCCCAGCCGTGGTCGATCATCGGCGGCAACACGGTGTCGGCCCTGGTCGGCATCGCCATCGCGCATCTGGTGCCCGACAAGGCCTTCGCCGCGGCCATCGCGGTGGCGAGCGCCATCGCTGTCATGTCGCTTCTGCGGTGCCTGCATCCACCGGGCGGGGCCGCATCGCTGCTGGGTGTACTGGGCGGGCCGACCGCGGCGGCGTTCAGCTTCAGCTTCGCGCTGGTTCCCGTGGCGCTCAATTCCATCCTGCTGGTGATCGTGGGCCTCGTCTTCCATCGCTTCTCGAAGCACTCGTATCCGCACAAAGCGAAGGCGGTGATGGCGACGACGCATGGCACCAAGGACCTGCCGCAGCAGCGCCGCGTCGACTTGACCGAGGCCGACATCGATGCGGCCATTGCCGAAGGCGACGAACCCCTGGACATCGAGCGTGACGATCTGCACCGCATCGTGCGCCGCGCCGAGCTTTCCGCCCTGGAACGCACCGCGCAGGTGCCGCGCTGCGCCGATGTGATGGCGCGCGACGTGCTTTCGATCCGCGCCGATGCACCGTGGAACGCTGCGCATGCGCTGCTGCTTGAACACGACCTGCGCATCCTGCCAGTGGTGGATCAGCAGGGCCGAGTCACCGGCATCGTCGAGCTGCATGAGC
>JAYRFD010000399.1:0-5080 GCA_041908565.1 Polyangia bacterium
ACCCCCACCCTGACCCTCCCCCGTGAAGCGGGGGAGGGGAGACGCGGGCTCCGGCTCGAAGACGGCCGGCGACCAGCGGGCGAAATTGCGGACGGTCGTCGTCTCGAAGAGGAAGTCGTAGTTCTCGTGCTCGAGCTGGACGGTCGAGGGCAGGATCAGGTCCGCGTGGCGCGTCGTCTCGTTCAGGTAGATGTCGATGGCCACCATGAAGTCGAGCCCGGCCAGCGCCGCATCCAAGCGTCGACCGTTGGGCGTGCTGAGCACGGGGTTTCCGGCGTGCGTGATCAGCGCGCGGATCTGCTTGTCACCGGGGGTGTCGATCTCTTCCGCCAGACAGGCTGCCGACAACTCTCCACCAAACTCTGGAATGCCGCGCACGCGACTTTGGAACTTGTTGTGGTGTCCTTGCTGATCCAACCACGATCCAAGCTGCACCAAGTTCACCGCCGGATGGGTGAACATGGCGCCGCCTTCGCGATCCAAGTGGCCGCTGACGATGTTGATCACCTCGATCAGCCAGTTGCACAGGCCGCCGAACACGTGGGTCGAGACCCCCAGGCGGCCATACAGCACGGCGCGATCGGTCTTGGCAAAGTGGTGGGTGATGCGGCGCAGCGTGTCGGCGGGGACGCCGGTGTGCGGCGCCACGACCTCGGGCGAATACGCCGCGACGGCGGCTTGCAGATCAGCCAGTCCGTTCACCACGCTGGCCAAGTGCCCCAGGCGGACCAGGCCGTCGGCGAAGATCACGTGCAGCATGGCGGCCAAGATCAGGGCATCGCTGCCGGGACGAACAAACACGTGTTCATCGGCTAGATCGGCCGTTTCGGTTCGCCGCGGATCAAAGACGATCACGCGCCCGCCGCGCGCCCGAATGGCCGCGATGCGTCGCTTCATGCCCGGCGCCGACATCAGGCTGCCGTTCGACACTGCTGGGTTGCCGCCAAAGATCAGGAAGCAGTCGGTGCGATCGACATCGGGAACCGACATCAGAACCTGATGGCCGTACAAAAGCAGCGACGCCAGCATCTTGGGAAGCTGATCGACCGACGTGGCCGAAAAGCGACTGCGGCTGCGCAGCTCCTTGGCAAACAGCACCGAATACAAAAGCGCGCCGTGGTTGTGCACCGTCGGGTTGCCCAGGTACATGCCGACGGCATGCGGACCGTACTGGCTGCGGATGCGATGCACGCGCTCGGCCGTCTCGTCCAGGGCTTCGTCCCATGAGATCTCGTGCCAGCGGTCGCCGGTCCGCCGCAGGGGACGCCGCAGGCGATCGGGATCGTGGTGGATGTCGCCCAGCGCCGTCGCCTTGGGACAGATGTAGCCCTGGCTAAGCGGGTCGGCATCGTCGGGGCGAATGCTGACGACGCGATCGCCTTCGGTCTCGATGCGCACGCCGCACATCGCTTCACACAGGTTGCACGAGCGGAAGTGAGTCACGCAGACCCCCATGGTACAAGCACGTGGACGGAACAAAAAAGGAACGTACTACTTGCCGCTGCCCACCGGCACCGTGACCAGCGGAACGTAGTCGGGGACATCGGGTCCCAGGCGGCTTTCGAACAGCACGATCTCTTTGACTGCGAAGGCCGTACCGACGGGGCGGTCGCCATAGCTGGCCAGCAAGTCGGAAAGCCCGCGACGCCACGCATCGGGTCCGATGGGCCCCCCGCTATTGCGACTGGCATCGCTGCCCGGCTTTCCCGTCGATCGCGAGCGGCGCGGATCAACGCTGCGCGGCTGATGGCGATCCCGCACGCGACCCAAGGTCAGGTGCGCGCGATACGGCCTGTCTTCGCGCGGGAAGCCTAGCTCTGCCATCCAGTCCTCGACGGCGGTGGCCAGTGACTGCAGGCGACCTTGGTTCGATTCGCTTTCGCCCTGCACGCCCAGCCAGATGACCTTGGGGCGCTCGGGCTGGGGAAAGGCACCGACGCTGCGCAGCCGAACGATGGCAGGCGCCGTCGGCATCATCGCCATGCCCCGCTGCACCCGCGCGATCACATCGGGCACGCGGGCCGCATCGACTTCCCCCAAAAACTTCAGGGTCGTGTGCAGCCCGGCGGGGCGCACCCAGGTGACGGCGTACCCAAGCTGGGCGACGGGGGCCTGCAGGCCGCGCAACAGCTCGGCAGCGGCCTGGATGGCGTCATCGGGCGGGCGAAATGCCCAGAACAAGCGCAAGAGCCCCCCTTTTTCGTCTTACTGCGCCTTGCCCATGCGGGTCATGGCGTGCCGCTTGTCGACCGTCGCCCAGTTGATGTGCTTCAGCACGCCCGCCAGGTAGTCCGGCTTCTTGGTGCCGTAGTCCAGGAAGTACGCGTGCTCCCACGCGTCGATGGCAATCAGCGTCGACTGGTTCGGCAGCAGGCCGATGTGGTGCTCGCCCTGGACTTGGTTCGTGCGCACGCGGCCGTAGTTCCAGTCATAGGTGACCAGCGCCCAGCCGTGGCCCGATCCGACGATGCCCTTGATGTCGGCGATGAAGGCATCCCACGAACCGAACGACTTTTCGACGTCGGCCTTGAACGCGGCGCTGGGCTGTCCACCTTCGGCGCCGAGGTTTTCAAAGTACTGCTCGTGCAGCACCGTGCCGTTGTAGGCCACCGGCTCGCGGCGACGCAGCTCGGAGTACTCGCTGAAGGAATAGTTGGCCGTCGTCGGATCGGCCTTGCCCAGCTTTTCTTCGATCTCGTTGAGCTTCTTGACGTAGCCCTGATACAGCGTGAAGTGCGCCTGCAGCTGCTTTTCGCTGAGGAACGCTTTGCAGTCACCGAGCAGGTGCTCGAAGTTCTTTGGACTATGCGGCATTGAGTCAGCCTCCGTGCGGTTCGATAGGTGCGTGCCGTCGCGCGGCAGCATCGGTTTTGGTTCAGCCTGCAAAAGATGCGCTTTCGTCCTACAGCCGGTCAAGCGCGAAGATGCGCCGGTCCAACACCGACTGGAAGCGCTGCTTTACACATCTTTACGTGACGCACATCGGGCGTACACACAGCGCTCCTAGCTTCAAAAACATCGCAGACGGACTGCGACAGAGTTCGCTAGGAGGCGCTCATGTTCTGTTCCATGATTCTGGGTTTCTTCGTCGGTGCAATTGCCTTCAAGGCGCTGCGTCATGCCATGTTCTTCCACGGCGGTGGCTGCCACGTTCGCCGCTTTGGGCCGTACGGACGCGGCTATTACGGTCGGGGCTTTGGCCCTGGCTTCGGGCCCGGCTTCGCAGGACACGGCTGCGGTCCAGGCGTTGGCCCTGGTCGCGGCTACGGCGGCGCAGACTGCGCGGGACCGGGCTTCCAGGCCGGCTGGAGCAGCGGCTGGAACCACGACTGGAACCACGGCTGGGATCCGCGCGACGAAGCCGCCTTTGCGACACGCGGTCCGACGCGCAGCAAGGCGACCGGCATCTCGCTGGATGAAGTGACCAAAGGCCTGGAATTGCACGAACGTCAGCGCGCCGAGGCCGAGCCGGTGCTGAGCCGCGTCAAGGAATGGCTGGGCAGCCGCGGACCGCGCGTTGAAGCGGTTCTGCTGGTCCTGGCGGCCGATCGCTTCGACGGAGAATCGCTGCTGCCGCTTCTGGCAGAGCTACCGCCGACCGAGCGACGCGAGCTTGTGGAGGGCCTGGAACACCTGCACACCATCTTGATCAGTGAGCAGCGCGAGGTCCTGCGCAAAGCCTTGGGCATCAGCTCTCCCCCCCAGAACCAGTAACCCGTCATAGGGCCGAGGGCGTGGCGACGCGAGTGCTGTAGTCGTTGCCGCGCCCTCGGTGCCTCGAGTACCGTACCTTCATGATCAAGAAAGTCCTCGCAGGTCTTGGGGCCGCTCTGTTGCTGGCGGCACTTGTGATTGGGTATCGCATCCGCACGACGCCACCGGCCAGTCCGCCCGACCGGGTGGCCTACAGCCAAGGCGGCTTGGACATCGGCGTGTCGTACAGCCGCCCGTACAAAAAAGGGCGCCTGATCTTCGGCGAAAAGTCGGCCGGCGCGCTGGTGCCCTATGGCAAGTACTGGCGCTTGGGAGCCAACTCAGCGACGGAGATCACGTTTTCCAAGAACGTGCAGTTCGCGGGCAAGCCAGTCACCGCGGGCACCTATCGCCTGTACGCCATCCCCGGTGCGACGACGTGGAAAGTGGTGCTGAACAGCCAGACCGGCAAGTTCGGATTCTTCGAACCCGACCACGAAAAAGACGTGCTAAGCGTCGAAGTCCCGTCGCAGACGGTCGGAACCAGCGTCGAACAGTTCACGATCAGTGTCAGCGGCGAGCCGACTGCCGCCAGCGTGGACTTGGCCTGGGACACGACCGTGGTCCGCATCCCCGTGGTGGCCAGCTAAGTGGCGCGCCCGTTCGTTCGTCGCTTCCTTGTGTGGCCGCTTGGGCTGCTGGTGTTTCTGGGCGTGACGACGCTGCTTATCCGTCGCATCCAGTATCAGCTCAACGTCATGGACGTCGAAGAGTACGAGCCCGTCTCGACGCTGAAAGTACCGCAGCATCTGCTGACCCGCGCGCGCTATCCCTTCGTCGATGTCCACAGCCACCAGTGGTTCATGCCGATCCAAGACTTGGACAAGCTGGTCGGCGAGATGGACGCGCTGAACATGGGCGTGATGGTGAACTTGAGCGGCTTCCGCGGATCGCTGCTTGAGTGGTCGCTGAACAATGTGAAGAAGCACCAGGCGCGGCGCTTCTTGGTGTTCGTCAACCTGGACTTTGAAAAGGTCGACTCGCCGGGCTGGCCCAAGGAAGCGGTGGCCCAGCTTGCTGAAGGCGTCAAGCAAGGCGCGGCCGGACTGAAGGTCTACAAGGGCCTGGGCCTGACCGACAAAGACAAAAATGGCAAGCGCATTGCCGTCGACGATCCGCGCCTGGACGCCATCTGGGCGGCCTGTGGCGAGCTGGGCATCCCGGTGCTGATTCACTCGGGCGAGCCATCGCCGTTCTGGCAGCCGAAAGATCGCCACAACGAACGCTGGCTAGAGCTGAAGCAAGAGCCCGATCGCTATCGCGCGCCGGGCAAGTTTCCACCGTTCGAAAGCGTCATGGCCGAACAGCACAACATGTTCCGCAAGCA
>JAYRFD010000400.1:0-6496 GCA_041908565.1 Polyangia bacterium
CAAGCAGCCCAATATCGAACAGGCGGGCCAAGAACAGCTGGGCATCACGCTGCGCCTGCAGATCGCTGACGGCGAAGCGCACCGACAGCACGCGCCAGACATCGATGGGCGGCACGCCGCGTTGCAGCGCTTGCAACAGGCACATCCCGCTGTCGTTTAAAGAAAAGGTCTCGCCATCGCGCGCGTTGAGCAGAAAGCCCGACGCACTTAGCTGCAGGCGAGGCACCAAGCGAGCGCCCATAAAGCGGGTCGGAAGAGGCCGCGGAGGGGGTGTCGTCATGAGGTTGGGTTCTTGCGAACGGCAGCCAGTAGGGACCGGCTGCGTATCTAGGCTCAGGAACAGGCGTTTCCGATGTTAGCAGCATGCGCCCGAGGCTGTCTGCCAATTTTGTCGGGCATGATCGACCCAGATGCAGCGACGCCGATGGTCTTGCCGATGGCTCGTCGATGGTCTTACCAGGCGGGCGGGCGAGCGAGCGGTCAATCGCAGGACACAGGACCCAAGCCCGGCGATCGCGCAGCCGTGAAAGCGCGCGCAGGCTGGGGCGCCTCGCGTGATATCATCTGATAGGCACTCAAGAATTCTGGAGAAGGAAGCTCATGCGACGTATTCACACGGGTCTCGGGTTGCGCTTGGATCGCTCTTCAGTTTTGGCGTCCGTTCTGACCACGGCGCTTGCCTCGGGCGCGGCGGCTGGCTTGGCCATGTTGATTTCCACCGGTGCTGGTACGGGCTGTTCGTTCTATCTGCCAGAGCGGTCCGTCTGCACGGGCGATGCGGGCTGCACGCCGATGGACATGGGCACGCCGGTCGACATGGCCAAGGATCCCAACGATCCGTCGGGCCCTGGTCCCTATCTGGTGGCCACGCTGACCGCGCCCACCGCGCCGGCAAGCATCAGCAAGCTGACGCTGCTGGGTCCCAGCGATGACGGTTCGGCGCTTTCGAACAAAGAGAGCAGCTATCCGTTGGTGATGGTGGCACCGCCTGAATACACCGATCCCGCAGCCATGCGTCCATACGCCGATCGCTTGGTCAGCCATGGCTTCTTGGTCGCGTTGTATTCGCCGATGAACGAAACCAACCACATGGCGTACCGCGATGCCGCCAAGAGCCTTCTTGACACCTTCGTCGCCAACGCGGCGCAGCAGCGCATCGATACGCAGCGGCTGGGCCTGGTTGGTTATCAGCTCAGCGGCAAGATCGCGGCGGCGCTGGCAGCAGCGGATACACGAGTCGGCGGTCTCTTCCTGATCGATCCGGTGGACTCGTTTGCGGCCAGCGGTCCGATCGATGGCATCAGCGAGCTAAGCAAAGTCACACTGGCCGGTGGAGCCACCGTCGCCTTGCTGGGCACGGGGCTTTCGACGACGGGCAATCCGCCCTGCGTGCAGCAGTCACCGCGCTTGAACGGCTATCAAGACTTCTACAGCGCGGCGCGCATGCCGGCGGTCGGCATCAGCTTCGGCGGGGCCAACCTCGCGGACTTCATCGAAGGCTACTACGACACGGCTTGCTACAAGGACTCGACGGCGCCGCGCACGCGCACGCAGGACCTCAGCAAAAAGTACATGACGGCGTACTTCCAGTGGTCGCTCAAGGCCCGCGCTCGTTCGCGCGAGTACCTGCTGGGCAACGACTTCAACGCCGACATGCAAAGCGCCATGCTGACCCGCCTGTCCAAGTAAGCCCGCCTCCGGCAGTCCCTGCCCCCTCGCTTCGATCTGTTTTCATCCTTCGCTTCGAATGCCCACAGCGCGTTCGTGCTGCACGCCTGGAGGCCCTCCCAACTCCGGTGGGTCCCCCGTCCGCGAACTCCTTTTTCGATCCGTTGCATGTCTCGAAAAAGACTCACTGCGGCCCCAGCCTTCGAGCTGATTTTGAGTGCGGGCGGGAAATCTGGGCGGGTCTTGAAACGAAGGTTCTTTGCGGCCCCGGCCTGGGGGATTCTCGGCGGGAGAGCGGCTTTGTAGACACCGTCTCGGCAGCTGTTTGCGTCTTGGGCTTTGAGTGACCTCTGGGCAGCGGGTGCTACAGGGCGGCCATCGCTTCGATTTCGACCAGGGCTCCGGTCTCAAGCAGGTCGGCGACTTGCACAAGAGCCATGGTCGGGTAGTGGCGGCCGAACACCTCGCGATAGGCCGCGCCCACGGCTTTGATCTGCGCCAGATAGCGTCCCTTGTCCGTGACGTAGATGCGCAGACTGATGACATCGCTGACGCTGCCGCCGGCGGTTTTGACGACGGTGGCGACGTTTTGCAGCGCTCTTCGGAACTGGCAGACAAACGCGTCTTCAGCGCTGCTTTGCGGGGTCACCAAGCGCGCCTGTTCATCCCAGCCAATCTGCCCAGCGACGACCAGCAGCCGGCGGCCCGGCGGAACCAGGATGCCGTTGACGTAGCCGCGCGGTTGGACCCAGCCTTCCGGCTGCACCGTGATCAGCCCGGATAGGGGCTCACTCTGCTCGCGTTCCATTCTTCTTGTGTGCCAGGTTGGCGGCGGTCGAAGCAAGCCCCATCGTGTGCGGGTCCGGCGGACGGCGGGCCATTGTGAACCTCGGTGCTCGTCGCGGCGACGCATGGCGAAGCCCTTCGACCGCGAGGTGCTTTGGTCTGCCCGACAACCCTCCTATGATCGAAGGTTGCGCCATGCGCGCGGGAGGGAGCCTGAGATGACGCGCACTTGCTTTACCAAGCCAGCTTTTCACTTTGCGATTGCGTCGCTGTTTACGACGACGGTGGCCTCGTTCATCGCCTGTTCTGGGGGAACGCCCAACAACGAGATGATGGACATGGCACCGCCCATGGACATGACGACCACGCCGGTCGCCAAGCCCGGATCGACCGTGGCATCGCCGCGCCTGGGAGGAAGCGACAACGATGCCGCCTACGCCGTCACCACCGACGCCGCCGGCAATGTCTACGTCGCCGGTCAGCTGACCGGGCCGATCGATGTCGGTGGCGGAATGCTGGCCGCATTCGGCATGTCGGACATCTATGTCGCCAAGTTCGACAGCAGCGGCAAGCACCTGTGGTCCAAGAGCTTCGGCAGCACTGGCCCCGACAGCGTCAAGGGCTTGACGGTCGATCGCAGCGGCAACTTGTGGGTCGCCGGCAGCTTTCGCAACAGCATCGACTTCGGCGGCGGCATGCTGACCAGCGCAGGCTTTTCCGACATCTTCTTGCTGTCGCTGGGCAGCGCGGATGGCGCACATCGTTCGGCGTATCGCTACGGCGGCGCGAACGATGAAAACGTCGTGGCCCTGACGTCAGACTCAACCGGCGCGCTGATCCTGACCGGAGCCTTCGCGGGCAGCGTCGACTTTGGCGGCGGCATGCTGACCAGCGCGGGAAACACCGACGGATACATCTTGAAGGTCAACGCGGTCGGAGCGCACCAGTGGTCCAAGCGCTTCGGCGATCAGTACGCCGACACCGGCGGTGGCGTCGTCGTTGGGTCGGGCGATGATGTGAACTTGGTTGCGACATTCATTGGCTCTGCCGATGTTGGGGGCGGAAAGGTCAACGCCGCAGACACCGTGGCGGCCGACATCCTGGTGGCTCGCTTCGCGGCCGATGGCACGCACAAGTGGTCCAAGGGGGTCGGAGCGCGATCGGACGCTCTTTTGCCAGCCATCGCCATCGACGGCAGCGGCAACCTGCTTTTGACCGCGACCTTTGACGGCAACTTTTCGATGGGCGGGGCCATCTTTTCTTCCGACGGACTGTACGACGTCGTCGTCGCCAAGTGGGACGCCACCGGCAGCCATCAGTGGTCGTATCGCTTTTCCGGCCCCGACTATGAGCTATCCGACGGCATCGCCGCCGACGCGCAGGGCAACGTGATCGCCGTCGGGCACTACAAAGGCAATGCGCGCATGGCGGGCGGCGCGTACATGAAAAGCAATGGCAGCTACGACACCTGGATCGCCAAGCTGGCTCCCAACGGACAGCACCTGTGGTCGCAGCACCATGGCGGCATGGGTGATGACGCCAGTGGCGCGGTTGCCGTCGATCCGCAAGGCAACGTCTGGCTGGCCGGGCAGTACACCGCCAGCGTCGACTTCGGCAAGGGCAGCATGGATGTGCGCGGCGGCATCGACAGCTTCTTGATTAAGATCGCGCCGTAGCGCTTCGCTCCCGCGTCTACCTGCCTGGTTGGCGCCCGTCCGCCACGTCTGCCTTCGCTTCGGTCCTTCCCCTTCTTTGCTTTGCGAGCCTTCACATCGGCCGCGTACACGCGCCGGTTCGCGCCGGCTTTCGTGGGCTTGCCTTGGCCAAAGCCGCTGCGTTAGCGTGCGAGCGCTTTCCGACGGAGGACTCGTTGGACTGCGTCTTGTTTTGTTTGCCGGCCTCGCCGCTGGCCCGTCGTCCCCCGAATCCATGTTGGAGGTTCAAGAATGCGTACCTGTCGTCTTTTGATCTCGCTGTTGCTTCTGGTTATCGGACTGCAGTCTGGCTGTGCCGTCATCCGGCCTGGCGTGCGTGCCAACACGTTCAACAACGGCACCCCCGATCCGGATCGCGATGAAGCGATTGCCAAGCAGGCCAAGGAAATAAAAGACACCAGTCACGTCGTGGTCGTCGCGGGCGTGATTCCCAAGGGCCTGGATGTCACCGAAGGCGGCAGCAAGATCATGGTCTCGCCGGGCTACGAAGGACAGTTCGAGGTCCTGGGCACCGTCGAAAGCGATTACATGAAAGGCAACAGCACCGCCTTTTTGAAGAACTTCTACTGGACCTGGAACTACGAAGAGGGCTGGCGCAAGGGGCTGTGCTGGCCGCAGGCACCGCTGAAAGCCGTGACCTTGGGTCTGTGGAACATGTTCCCTTGGTCGTGGCCGTGCATGGCGACCATGCCCGACGAGACCGGCCGCCAAAAAGATCACATCGCGGCGATCAAACGAGTGGCCGCTGCGATGGGCGCAGACTTGGTGGTGCTGACAAACAGCGGCGATCTGTCGCTGACGACGGTCAATGCGCGATCGGGGGCGGTGGTCGGCACATCGATCACCAAGAACATGTCGCTGCGCGGCTTCGCCATTCGTCGCCGGGACAGCAACGTAGCCAGTCGCCCCGGACCGGCAAAGCTGTAGCCAGGCGTTCGCATCTTCCGCATCTTCCGTATCAAGCGCCCTCAGCCCACTGCACAGCGATGGCAGAGAGCCCAGGGGCGGCCGTCCGGGGCGCGGCTTGGTGGGCTTCGCATGTCACGCGGGCTGGGTCGCGATCGGTGTATCTCCGTGGCTGGTGGGACCGCGTGATAACATGTGTCGCGGATGCAACCGGGAATCGCCGAGATCGGGCCGTACAAGGTCCTGCGTGTCCTGGGCGAAGGGGGCATGGGGGTCGTCTATGAGGCCGTCCATACCAGCATCGAACGCCGCGTCGCCATCAAGGTGATGCATCCGACGGTCGCGCGCAGCCCCGAGGCCGCGCAGCGCTTCTGGAACGAAGCGCGGGCCGTCAATCGCATCGACCATCCGGGCATTGTGCAGGTGTCGGATTACGGCGCGCAGGCCGACGGCACGCTGTACATCGTGATGGAGCTTTTAAAAGGCGAGCCCTTGAGCAAGCGCATCGAGCGCGCAGGACCGCGCCTGTCTCCCGCCGTGGCCGTGCATGTCTGCCGTCAGCTGGCGTCGACGCTTAGCGCCGCGCACGCGCGCGCCATCATCCACCGCGATCTGAAGCCAGAAAACGTCATGATGGTCCTCGATCCGGAAGCTCAGGGTGGCGAACGCACCAAGCTGCTGGACTTCGGCATCGCCAAGCTAGCTGCAGAGACCGGCCCCAAGACGCCGCGCACGCGCACCGATGCCTTGATGGGCACGCCGCGCTACATGTCGCCCGAGCAGTGTCGCGGCGCCGCGGAAGTCGACGACAAAAGCGATGTGTATTCGCTGGGCGTGATGCTGTTTCAGATGCTGTCGGGGCGCCTGCCGTTTGATGGCGACGGACCCGGCGAAGTAATCGCCAAGCACATCTATGAAGCAGCACCCGTTCTGGCCACGCTGACACCGGGGCTGCCGGACACGCTGTACGACCTGGTGAACCGCCTGCTGGCCAAAGACAAAACCAGCCGTCCCGCGATGCTTGAGGTATCCGCCATTCTGGATCAGATCGGCGGACTGCTGGGGGCTCCACCGGCCGCGTGGCGCGCTTCGTCACAAGAGATCGTTCCGCTTTCGCCGTCGGTTCCGTCCTTGGGATCGTCGACGACGCTGAGCGCATCAACGGGCCAGGGTCGCCGGTCGCCGCCGTTTCTGCGCTGGGCCGGACTTGGACTGCTGGGGCTGGGGATCGCATCGACCGCTGGGTATGTTTTTTTGCGCGAACCGCACGCTCGCAGCAGCGCGCCCGCGACCCCCGTGCGGTGGTCGCTTCGGACCAGCCCGGCGGGGGCCTTGGTCCTGCGGGCTACCGACGGAAAAATTCTTGGACAGACGCCGCTTAGCGTCCTTCATGATCGCGCGCCGGAAGCCCTGCAGGTACG
>JAYRFD010000401.1:0-2059 GCA_041908565.1 Polyangia bacterium
CCAGGGCCGGTGACATACCGTCCGCCGCAGGGGCAGAGGCGGGCGCAGCCGGGGCGGCCGGCGCGGTCGGCGGAAGCGCAGGGGCTGGCCCGCTGGGACTCTGGGCGCTGGGCGGTGCCCCCTGCGCGCGCGGAGCGTCCGCGGGGGTCTGCGAATGAACAACCAATGGGACTGCTGAGACAAGCAGCGGACCGCAGAGCAGCCACGCACGTGACCTGCACACGAACGGGGCACGCGAAGGGCGAGAACGAAGACCAGACACAGCGACTCCTCGATGTGGTCTGGCCCATACTCTAGGGACCGCGCGCCGTCACGCCGTGCCATTTGGGCAACGGAACCGTGACAATTCTGTGTCGTGGGCGGACGGTGGTTTGGTCAGCGATCCGGACTGTGCGGCGCCAGTCCGTGCTGCGAACGAAGGTTGGGAAAGACCTTGCCCACTTTGCCGAGCAGATACTCGCCGTAGGTACCCGCGAAGGCGTGGATGTCTTGCCCATCCCAGCGATCACGACCGGTCCGTGCGACACCCTTTTCGTCGAGTCCGGAGAGCGGCAGCGGCAAGACCTTCGAGTCCCAGCCCGGGTCGAAGAAGAACGGAAACGACAGGCGGCTGTGCCCGGACCGATTGCGCACGCGGTGCGGGGTGCTGCGGTACAGGCCGCGCGTCATGCGTTCCAGCATGTCGCCGATGTTGCAGACAAAGGTGTCGTCGATTGGCGGCGCCTCGATCCACTGGCTGCCTCGCTTGACCTGCAGTCCGCCGCTGTCGTCTTGTTTCAAGATGGTCAGCACGCCGTAGTCGGTGTGCTCGCCGACGCCCCAGGAATCGACATCGGTCGCGGGCTGCGCGGGATAGTGGAAGACGCGAAACAGCACGGTCGGGTCCCGGGTGTAGTGCGCATCGAAGTAGGAAGGTGGAAGACCCAGGCTCTGCGAGATGCCCGCCATCAGCTGATGCCCCAGCCGGGTCAGCGCGTCGATGTAGCGCAAGACGACCTCGCGCAAGGCGGGAAGCTCGGCAGGAAACAGGTTGGCGCCATGCAGCGGAATCGCGGCGCGCACGGCAGGATGCTCGGGCGCAAGCTCACTGCCCAGGTACAGCCCTTCTTTCAAGTCGGGACGGCCAGAGGTCAGCTCCTCTCCGACGGGGAAATAGCCGCGCCAGGCCCGACCGCCGGTGCGCATATGGATGGCCATCTTGCGGTCGAGCGGCAGAAGAAAGAAGTCGCGCGACACATCGAACAGGGCCTGCTGCAGCTCGTGCGAGATGCCATGCCCCGCGATGTAGAAGAAGCCGTGCTCGCAGCACGCCCGATGGATGGCGGCTGCGACCTGATCGCGCGCCGCGGGCCCGGCCTGTGCATCGACCAGGGCAGATACATCCACGATGGGCAGGGCGTCTGTAGAAGCGTCCGATGCGGGCACAAAGGGGCTCATGCCCTCATGCTATCGAAGGGCTGCGCAGCAGGGGGCGATCGTGCATTGTCCGTCGACAGTCCGAAAGGTCGGCAGCGGCGGATGGATCCGCGTGTCGGTCGGGGGCGCTAGTTATTGGCTGCGCCGGCTTGGATCCAGGCGCGGACGATTGCGATCTGAGCGGGGGACAGCGGCGTTCCTTTGGGCATGCGCGATCCCGAAAAGCAGGGGCCGGTGCCGTTGAGCTTCCACATCAGATAGCTTTGATCGGGCTGCGAGGGGACGACGCGCTTGTTGGTCAAGCACTGGTTGCTGCTGACGTTGACCAAGCCGGCGTACGAGGTCGCGGCGGTATCGAGGTTCAGGTTTTCCGCCGCCCGCATGCCCGAGTGACAGCCCCCCCCCGTGCAGCTGGCGGTGAAGATGGGCTGCACGCTGGCAGCAAAGCTGGGAGCGGTCGTCATCGCTGACTTCTGGGTCGTGTTGGTGTCGATGTTGCCGGCCTGGTCTTGCGCGCGCACCACGAAGTAATAGGTCTGCCCAGGCGCCAAGCCCATCACGGTGTAGCTGGTCTGTCCGGGGGCCGTTGTGTAGGTGGGCGAGGCGAAGGTCTGCCCACCTGCGCTGCCCGCTTGATAGATCA
>JAYRFD010000402.1:0-1924 GCA_041908565.1 Polyangia bacterium
CACGCCGATCCGCGCCGTCCGCCCGGGTCGTCCGCCCGCACCGACTGCCACTGCTGACTACCCGCAGGACCGGCTGCTCGCCTTCTGATTCGCTCGCAGTGTCCTAGAAGGCTTCCATCGACGAGGATCGCAAACGAGGCTCGGCGACGAGCATCGATGTCGCAGCAGGCTGCGACCGCATCCCCTTGAACGCGCGCGGCTACGCCGGCAGCAGCGTGACGCCGTGGCCGGACTGCACGCGATGCAGGTCCCAGACCGAGTTGTGTTGCAGTCCGCTTGCGTGGAACGGATGGGACGCGACGAACAAGGCGGTGTCCAGATCGACAAACGAAAAGCCGCCGAGCCCTGCCGCCAAGTGCGCCGCGGCCGCCATGGCCAGCGGTCCTTCGACCATGCCGCCGATCATGATCTGCAGGCCTGCTGATCGCGCGATCTCGTACATCGCCAGCGTCTCGAACAGGCCGCTCTTCATCAGCTTCAGGTTCACGGCCCGCACCACGCGGCTCTGCACCAGCCACAGAACGTCGGCGGCCGAACGCGCGCTTTCGTCCGCGCAGATCGGGACGGAAGACAGACGCGCGACTTCCAGCAAGCCCAGACGATCGGCGCGCGGCACGGGCTGTTCAAACAGAGCGACCGGCACTCCGTTCGCAGACAGGTTGGAAAGCAGCTCCAGCGCTTGCGACGCGCTATAGCCGCCGTTGGCGTCCAGCACAAGCTGCACACCGTCGGTCGCATGGCGCTGAGCCTGCACCACGCGATGAATCGAAAGCACGCGCTCGGCATCGGCCGCAACGGATCCCGCACCGACTTTGATCTTCAGGGTTGCGAAGCCTCGTCGCAGCGCTGCGTGCGTCGCTGCCACGGCATGCGGGGTGTCGCCTGCCGTGATCGTCAGGTCGGTGCGCAGGCTCTGCCCTTGGCCACCAAAGAAGCTCCACATGGGCAGGCGATGCTGACGCAAAAGAGCATCCAGCAGAGCGAGTTCACAGCCGGCTCGCGCGGCTGGCTCGTCGGGACAAGCCTCGGCCAGCAAGGCCGACAGGTGTCGCAGACACCGCACGTCTTGGCCCAGCAAAAGTGGCCTGGCATCGCCAAGCGCCATCAGCGTACTGGCCTGCGTCTCTCCACTGACCGCGGCAAACGGCGCAGCTTCGCCCAGACCCACCGTGCCGTCGGACAGCGTGACGCGCACCAGCACGTTGTGTGCGGTACTGGGGGCGCCGCCGGCGATGGCAAAGGGCTCGGTCAGTGGCAAGTCCAGCGGCTGCAGATCAATGCGAGTGATCGTTGAAGCCGACACGGAACCCGACGCGGAACCCGACGCGGATACAGACGCAGTAGGCGAAGCAGAGGAGGACAGAGCCGAATGGATCGCAGACATGCCGGCACAGTGTACCGCGATCTGCGCGGGCTCCGATCCGCAACGATTGGGCCACGCCAAGCCACAATGGATCAGGCCATACCCAGACCAGGCAGGCGCCAGGCTGAAGCCTCGACGATCGCGGTTTGCTATAGTGCCCAGACGGGAGAGCCACCCTTGTCGAGACACACGCACAGCCGAAAGAAGGTACGGACCTTGTTGTCCGTCGGGCTGGCTGTCGTTTCGCATGGCGTGGTACTGGCGCTGTTCGTTTGGTTGGGAGGAACGTCTCGGTTGCCTGCGGCGACGCTGCTGAGCATGCAGGACACCCCGCGCGAGAACCTCGACGAACAGGACACTCCGATCGCCATCGAGTCGCTGCTGTCGACGCTGGACAAGCCGCAAGAGCTGACGGAGCAAGAGAAAGAACAGAAACGAGAAGAAGAGCGCAAAGACCAAAAGGGCCAAGTGGTCGACATCGCCAAGCCGGCGATCGAGCAGCGCCCCGACGAAGCGCGCTTCATTGCCGAGCACGGTTTCCATGGCATGAGCATGCGGGAC
>JAYRFD010000403.1:0-3050 GCA_041908565.1 Polyangia bacterium
CCCAACCCGGTGCCGTTGCCGACGCTCTTGGTTGTGAAGAATGGCTCGAAGATGTGGGGCCGCAGGTTCTCTGGTATCCCGCTCCCGGAGTCTCGGACGGATAGCTTGGCGTACGCTCCGCTGGGCAAATCGCCGAATTCGCCGTGCAGCGCGGATCGAAGCACGACGGACTGGCTCTTGATATGCAGGCTGCCGCCGCGCGGCATGGCCTCGCGAGCATTGACCGCGAGGTTCATAAAGATCTGGTCCAGCTGTCCAGGGTCGAGCTTGATCCACGTGGGTTCGGATGCGATCTCCGTCGTCAGATGGATGTCTTCGCCCAGCAAGCGCTTCAGCATGCGCGAGGCTGATCGGGCGACTGCGTTCAGATCCAAGAGCTTCGGTTCAACAATCGCCTTGCGGCTAAAGGCCAGAAGCTGGCTGGTCAAGCTCGCCGCCCGCTCGCTGGCGTCGCGAATGGCCAGCACCGCTTCACCCACGGGATCGGATGGACTCGCGGTGTTCAGCAAGCGCTCCGCATAGCCAAGGATGACCATTAGCAGGTTGTTGAAGTCGTGCGCCACGCCGCCCGCCAGTCGTCCAATGGCATCCATCTTCTGGGACTGGCGCAGCTGCGCTTCCAGCTCTCGTCGCTCGGTCAGGTCGCGGACCACGATGGTATAGCCGCGAACCTTGTTATTCACGTCGTGCAGCACGCGTGCAACGGTGGTGACCCACAGGCGGCTGCCATCCTTGCGCAGACGCCAGCCTTCAAGCTCGATCCTGCCTTCCCGATCGAGCTGCTCCCAGCGCTTCTGCTGAGCCCAGACCGCGACCTCCTCGGGGGTGAACAGGCGTTCGAAGCTGCTTCCGACCATCTCGTCGGCAGCGTAGCCGAAGATCCGTGCAGCACCCGCGTTCCATGTCTGAATCCGCCCAACCGCATCGACCAAGAGCACTGCATAGTCAGCGACACCGTCGACCAACAGGCGAAATCGTTCTTCGCTGTCCTTCAGCGCTTGCAGGGCCGCTTGTCGCTCGATCGCCAGTCGGGCCAGATGCACCGCACAGGCCAAGATGTTCTGCATGCTCGCCAGCGACGCACGCCGGTCGGCATCGCCGGTTTCCGTAGCTGCAGCGCTGGGCGCGCGCAGCTGCGACTGCACGGCCGTCTGGGCGAAGGTTTGGAAGGCCTCGCTGGTGTCGTCGGTGTCGGCGCGATAAAGGGCAAACGTACCAAGCAAGATCTCTCCCGAATCACCGACCAGATCTTCGGACAGAAGAGGAATCGACAAGCAGGACCGCAGCGCATGGTTGGCCGCTAGCTGTCGATATTCGGAAAACAGAGGATCAAGCTGTGTGTCGCGTACCAGCACGGGCTCGCGACGGAACGCGGCGGTGCCGCAGGCGCCACAGCCTTCGCGGATAGCGATGCCATCGATCGCAGTGTTGTAGGCATCAGCCAGCGACGGGGCGGCACCATGGCGCAGCACGTTGCTTGAACGATCCGCCACCAAGATCGAACACAGAGTGCCGGGCAGCTCTTGTTCAATCTGCGTGGCGACTTCCGCCAGAACATCGGAAAGCGGCGCCCATTCGACGATCTGTTGCAGCACGCGGTTCTGTCGCAGGACCGCCTGCTTGGCCAGGCGGCTCTGGGTGACATCCTTCAATGCACCGACGATTCGCTCCGGTTGGCCGGTTCGTCCCAGCTGCACTTGGCCGAAGACGTGAAGCCAGCGGACCTCGCCGTTTTGCCGCACGATGCGGAAGCTGGTCTCGAGCCGGCTGCGATCGGCAACACAGGCTGCGAACTTCTTGGCGAGGTGTTCGCGATCGAGCGGATGCACAAGCGCGTTCGCCATCTTGGGCGTTACCGACTCGCCGCCGAACTGCAGAATGTGGCTGACCTCGGGAGACCAGGTGAACTCGCGACTGGTCAAGTCCTGCAGCCACACGCCCATGTCCGCAGCCTGCAGCGCCAGCCTTAGCTGTTCGTTGCGCGTATGGCTCGTCGTTTCGGATCGCACGCGCTCGCTGATGTCGGTGTGAGCCACCACCGCGCCGCCGCTTGGATGGTTCAGCGGCGACACCGTCATGCGGAACCAGCGCTTGCTGCTTGCGTCGATCTGCAAGTACTCGTGCTCGAACGACCTACGCTGGCCGCACAGGACTTCGCGGATGCCAACGGCGACCGCGGGACCGTGCATCGGATCGTCCTCGCAGCGTCGCACGTAGTTGCTGCCGACATCGAGCGGCGTCTTGCCCAACGTGTCCGCATCCACCGCGCTGTAGGCCAGCAATCGCCAGGCTTGGTTTATCGCTCGAATGGTGCCATCGGAAGTCAGTACGGCGACGTGCGCGGGGATCGAGTCCAATACCGCGCGCTCGAGCGCTGCGTTGGTCTGCGCGGCCTGCTCTGCCTGCCGCTGTTCCGTGATGTCTTGCGAGATGCCCAAGATCGCGATGGGCACGCCGGCTGAGTCGAGAATCCTGCGAACGCGCGCCCGAATGTAGATGGTGCTGCCGTCTTTGCGCAGGTCTTCGAACTCGCCGTCCCATTCGACGCCAGCCGCTCGCTTCTGAATTTCCTGCTGCAGCCACGCCTGCTTGTCGTTGGGAAAACGACTGACATACGGACGGCCCAGCATCTCGTCGGCTGTCCAACCGAAAAGCCGCGTGGCCGCATCGTTCCAGTACCGCACCGTGCCGTCGAGGTCCGTAAGAATGACCGCTTCGTGCAAGCTCTGCAGGATCAGGTCGCTCGGTGCAGAGAGCAGGCGCTCGATCGCGGGCTGGCTAGGGGAGGAAGAGCGGTTCTGGTCGGTCATGACGGCCTCTGCCTCGTTGCGAAGCGTCGTCGGCACTCGCGTCGCACTCGCCCATGGGGATTGCAGCGCATCAGGCCACCGATTCCGCGGCCCAAGCCAGTGCCCGTAGCCGCTGCGGGGCTGGACTGGACTGCCAAGATCACGTGCGGTAGCGACGCGGTGTCACTGGGCATGAGCACCTCTCTGCCCAAGAGATCGTATCACGTTCAACCGTTGAGCGGCTTCGAGCAGCGGCGACCG
>JAYRFD010000404.1:0-3809 GCA_041908565.1 Polyangia bacterium
AACGCGTCGCCGAGCCCGACTGTGGCGGCAAGCTCGAACGCGTCGCCGAGCCCGGCAGTTCTGCTGCCTGCAGTGACGTCACTTGTGCAATCGAGTGAGCCAACGCAGCAGACCTCGCAGAGCGCCTCGGCTTCGCTGGTCGTTCCGACGGCAACGACGGCAGCGACGGTCGCAGCACCAGCCGTGGCCCAGACTTCTGAACCCAGTCGCGGTGGCGTGTCCAGAGCCGAGCATCCGTCGTCCCCGCCGGCCCTCGTCGAGCCGGCACCAGCCGGCAGCCCTGACAGCGGCCCGGTGACCGTAAAGGGCCAGCCCGATGCTCGACCCAAGCCGGCCGCTGGCGGCGTCTCTGCTGAAGCATCCAGCGCCGTCACCTTGCCCGAGGCCGTCGCAGCCAACGCCGACGAAGAGGACGGGGATGACAAGCCGCTGTTGGTGGCGCAGCGATTTTCGGCGTCATTCGATGGCAGAACGCTTTTGCAGGACTTCGACCTGTCCTTGGCGCGACGGGGCGTCTATGCCCTGATTGCTCCGACGCGGGAAGCATGCTCGGCCTTGTTTGGCATCCTAAGCGGCCGCCACCGAGAGGCCAACGGCTGGACGTTCGACGGCGACCTGCGGTTCAACAACGCTGCGCTGGGCCAGTCCGTGCGTCCCGTCGTCCTGGGGCCGCAGATCACGCCCAGCCGTCTGTCGATTCGCAGCTATCTTCTGCAGGATCTTCCGTCCGAGGCGTCTGCAGACTTTCCTCGCGCGCGCCTGCTGAACCTGTTGATGGAAGTTGGCCTGGGTCACTTGGCCCGTCAGCCCGATGCGCCTTTGGACAGCCCAACGCTGCCGCTGTCGACGGGAGAGTGGTGGCTGCTGGCGATCGCACGCGAGCTGATTCGCGATCCCAAGCTGATCTGCCTCGACGAACCGATGGAGGGCCTAAGCCCCGCACACAGCGCAGCGCTGACACGACTTCTGCGGCAGCAGGGCGAACGCCGCACCATCCTGCTTTCCACCCGCAGCGAAAGCGATGCCAGCGCCTGCCACGCCAAGTCGCTGTTCTTGCCCGGCAATGCAAGCACCCAGCTGACTCCGACGGTCGATCGTGCGCTGGATGGGCCGCCAGATGAAAGCGCAGCCGCGCAGCGACACGAAGAATCGGTTCAGGCCAGCGTTCCAGCCGCAGGGTTCGCTGCAGCCCCGAGCCCCGTCGAAGCGATGCAATCGCGGCCCGAGGAATCCCGCGGTGATCCGCCCGCCGCCTTTGCGACTTCGCCTGCCCCGTCGGATCCAGAGCGCGCCAGGCGCCACGCGCTGCCGCTGCTGAAGCTGAGTGCCTTGTCCGTCCAGCTTCACAAGCTGCTGCTGCTGCCTACGACCTCTGTCGAGATCACAGCGACGGGTCTGTACTTGATCCAGTGCCAGCGAGCCACCGCCCGCAAGGCGTTGATTCGTGTGTTGTGTGGCGAACCTCTGCCGCAGCTACAGATCAGCGGCTGCGCGCTGTGGCAAGGATCGGACTTGCTGACCCAGCAAGGCGATCGACCGATCACGCCACCGCGGCAAGCGCACTGGCTGCTGCTGACCGGTCGCGAGTACTTGCAAGACGCCATCCATGGACCGCAGCGCTCGCAAGAAGGGGCAGCCCTGCCGACGCTGATGCAGTTTCTTGAGCTGGCCGGTGCGTCCAACCTGCTTCAGCGCTTGGATGTCGCGCTGTGCGATCTGCCCGCGCATGAACGCCGCCAGCTTGAGCTTCTGCGCTGCATCCGCCTGGCCCCAAAGCTGATGGTCTTGGATGATCCGCTGATGGGCACTGGCCCCGACGAAAAGATGCGCCTGCTGCACCTTCTGCGGACGGCCGCCAAGTGCAGCGCCGTGCTGGTCGTCGTGCGCTCGGTCGGGCTGTACTGCGACGAACAGGGCAACAGACCGACGCAGATCTTTTACTGCGACGACGACGATTTGCCGGCAGAGGATGCGTCCAGGACCGCAATCCTGGCCCCCACTTCGCGACCGTCATCGGCCACGGCGGCGCCCGCGCCCCCCCTTCATCCATCGTCGGTGCTGCCAATTTCCGACGGGCAGAAGGAGGGGAAGCGCCGCGGCAGCGTTACCGAGCCAAGCGACTCGCCAGCCAACCTGTCCAAGAGAGTGACCCATGCAAGCGTTTGAAGAGGCCCTGGCGAAAGCGGTGCAGGATCTACCGGAGTGCGTGGCCGGCGGCTATGTCGACATGACGACGGGCATGCTGTTGGCGGTAAAGACCGTTGATTCTCATCCCAGCGAGGTGCTGGATCTGGTCTCCGCAGCGACGGCCGAGCTGTTTCGCGGCAGCAACGTCAGCGCCATCGAGCAGCTGTTCAAGAAGTCGCGTGGCCTAAAGGACGACGGGCACCACTACTTTCAGGAAATGATCGTCTTTTCAGACAACCTGCTGCACCTGTTTCTGCGCTGCAAAATCCACAGGGACCACGTCGTCGTCTTCGTCGCCCGCAAGAGCGCAAACATCGGCATGCTACTGGCCAAGGGACGCTTCTGCCTGCCCGAACTGGAAGCGTACGTGTAGCGCGTCAGCGCCAGGGCTAGTTCGCTCGCTCGGTTCGGCGGCGTCGCGGCCACAGCGCCCACAGCAAAAGCGGCAAGAACAGCAGCGCTTCGTGCAGCAGCACCGATAGGCCACGCTCGCTGAGCAGGCGCAGACCGATCGGCGCGACCGGCAGCGGCCGAAATGGGAAAAAGATGCGCTGCAGGCTCCATGGCCACAGCAAAGCAGCGCCCAAGCCACCGTCGGTCATCGCATCCAAAAGTCCGTGACTGACTGCCACCGCAATGCAGACCAGCGCCGCTCGCAGCCACTGCTCCGCACGTCCCAAAAGCAGACCGCAGGCCAAGCCCAAAAGCAGCGAAAGCAAAAGCGAGTGCGTCGCGCCGCGATGTCCCCACTCTGCGCGATACGGCACGTGAAGTAAGAAGGCGATCACGTCCGCATCGGGCCACAGCGACAGAGCCGACAGAATCAGCGCCGGGGCCCATCCCAAGCCAGCGCGGCCCCGTCCCTGGGCCAGCAAGCGAGCCCCCGCCAAACCCACGACGACATGTCCAATGCTCGCCATCTGTGCAGCCCGCAGTATGCCCGATTCGCAAAGCGGTCCCAACCAGTGCGCGACTTTCGGTTCTGCCCAAACACCAGCGACGGACGACAGCGGGCGATCTGCAGGCGGTCAAAGACACCGCGACGATGACAACGCGACCTGCGCAGTCAGGGGATGGTTCGTCCCGTTCGTTGTCGCGAAGCAGCGCCGTCGACGCGCGCCGTTGTTCGTTTACAGAATGCGGCTAATCCAGCAGAGCGGGCGTGTTCACCGAATCGCTCAGCGGCTCGATCGACAGCCGCACCACCGACGGAGCGGGAGAGGTGGACTGAATGGTCAGCGTCCCGACCGGCGTGTTCAGATCGAAGCCCGGGCGGTGCTGTGGCAGGTGGCGTTTGGGAAGCTGCTCGGCGGCTCGGCAGGTCAGGCGATATCGACGCGTCGCACCACCGGGATCGGCTTGTTCCTGGACGGGGCAGCTACCGAAGGTCTCTGCCAACTGCCAGCGCAGGGCGCCGCAGCTCAGCTCGATTCCCTCGACGAAGCTCGTCTGACCGTTGCCAAAGGCGCGAGCCGAAAGCTGACACTGCGTTCCGATTCCAAGGCTTGCGCCTTCGCTGGCGACGACGCGCGCCGCAAATTGCAGCTGAGCCTGCCGCGGGTAGTGCATGCAGTCCCGAATCATCAGGACGGCGGACCCCACCAAAAACAGCGTCACGCCGA
>JAYRFD010000405.1:0-6972 GCA_041908565.1 Polyangia bacterium
CATGCGTTGCAGCGGCGATCCTGCGGAGTCAGGGCAGGGCGGTCATGCGTTGCAGCGGCGATCCTGCGGAGTCAGGGCAGGGCGGTCATGCGTTGCAGCGGCGGTGAAGCGACGGGGGGCGAGCCGGTAGCGGTGGGGGCCTAAGCTTTTTCTAGCTCGGCGATCTTGGCGGCGGTTTCGGCCTGGTGGGCGCGCAAGGCGGCCAGGGCGGCGTCCCGTTCGCGGCGCTTCTGTTCGGCTTGTTCGTCGCGGGCCTGCTGGGCCTGTAGCTCGGTCAGGCGGGAACGAAGCTGGGCGACCTCGGCTTCGCGGTCGCG
This sequence comes from Polyangia bacterium, assembly GCA_041908565.1. GTDB lineage: Bacteria > Myxococcota_A > Polyangia > Palsa-1104 > JAEUJZ01 > JAEUJZ01. Next base: position 318 of record JAYRFD010000405.1, read on the forward strand.
AATCTGTTCCTGCAGGGTGGAAAGCGTCTCGGGGCGCGGGGGACGGGCTCGGGCGGCCAGGCGAAACAGCCCATCAGCAGCCGCCGGGGGCCTCGTGCCCTCGGGGCGGAGCTGGTCGCTGTCGCCAGCCAGGGCGGCGCGGGCCGAGTTCAGGCCGTTTACCAACGCAACGAAGGTGCTGGTGCGAAAGACCGCCAGCGCATCTTCGGCCTGACCGCGGGCCAAAAGGGCCGCATCGGCGGCGGCGATCAGCGCCTCGCAGCGCTTGGCGCGCGCCTGCAGATCAGCCGTCGGAGCCGCCTTGAGCAAGGCGGGCCAGCCGCGAAGCTGTTCAAGCTCGGCCCCCAGCGTCGGGCGAACGAATTCACTGGGGCGCTGATTGCCGAACAGGCCGCGATACAGCGGGGCATCGGTGTCCTTCTTGATCGCCTCGCGCACGTCCGGGACTGTCTCTTCGACGAAGCGGTCGATTTCTTGATCGGCCTCGTCGACCGCCGCGTTGGCGTCTTCGGCGCGGTCGCGCAGCGCCGCCAGATCGAATTCGGCCTGGGCAATCGCCTTGAGCTGGGCTTCGAACACCGGCACCGACGCGGCCGCCCAGGACCGCGTCCGCAGCTTGGCCAGGGTGTACCGAGTCTCTCGGCGCAGATCGGACAAGGACATATCAAGGGTCAAGGTCAGAAGACGCATGCGCAAACCTCCCATGGGGAAAACCCCAGTTAGCCAAGCCAGCGCAGGCTTCGCAAGGTCCGTCGGCCCCCTGTCCGTCGGCCAGCGAGCCGCCCCGGCCCCCGCCAAACGAACCCAAGCGCTGTCCGCGCCGCTCCCCCTGCCACCTCGCCCCTGTCCCTGGTGCCCCGTGCCCCGTCCCCGTCCCCAGTATGCAGTCGCCCGTCCCCAGTATGCAGTCGCCCGTCCCCAGCATGCAGTCGCCCGTCCCCAGTACAATGGACCCATGAACCCGCAACAGGCTGCACAGCGCCACCTTTCGTCCAGACTGTCGCCGTTAGGGTCCGCCACGGCGTTGGCTTTTCTTTGTGGGGGGCTGGTGTTTTCGCTGGGGCGGGCGCATGGCAAGCGGGATGAGCTTCCGCCGCCGCCGCCGCCGCCGGTTGCTCCGGTGATTTGTTCGGATGCGCAGGTTCAGTACCGTCAGCAACTGCTTGGCGCCGGACGGGCGGTGGTGCAGGTCGCGGTGGCGGACCTGTGGGAAAAGCCGCAGCGTCGGTCGTCTTTGGCGGATCAGGCCTTCCTGGGGGAAGTCGTGCGACCGCTGCCTGGCCAAGTGGCGTCCTGCGGGTCGGTCGTCGGTGCGGGAGACTATCTGCACGTCAGCACGGAGTCTGGCTATCACGCCTGGGCCGAGATCGCGACGCTGCGCCCGCTGCCGGCGACGGATGCGGCGTATCGCGAGTCGGGGCCGCTTGTGCGCGTCGCCGTGCGCATGGCCAACGTGTACCTGCAGCCAACGGTGACGGTGGAAAAGCCGATCTTGGTGGTGCCGCTAGATGTGTCGCTGCGACTGGCCAAGCGCATCGATGCTCGCTGGCTGCAGATTGTTCTGCCAGATGGCCGGGATGCGTTTGTTCAAGCCGGAGATGTGACGGAACAGGTGGGGGCAACACCAACGACGGGCGTTGGCTTTGCAAGTGCGACGACGGGACGGCCGGCGACGCCAGCGACGGACCAAGCGGCCTGCGTCATCGATCACGCTCGCCGATATCTGGGCACTCCGTATCTGTGGGGCGGGCGTTCGACGCTGGGAGTCGACTGTTCGGGGCTGGTTCTGTCCAGCTTGAATGCCTGTGGGCTGATGCCTCCGCGCGATGCGGGGCCCCAGCACGACTGGCCGGCGACGGCAGCGGTTCCGCAGTCGGTGCGTGCGCTGCGGACGGGGGACCTGCTGTTCTTCGGCAAGCGCGAACCCGAAGCCAGCGGATCCGGCGCGACCACCGGCGGCTCTGCCCAGACGTCGGCCGCTGGCAGCGCATCGACGACCGGGGGCCTGTCGGGACGCATCAAGCACGTCGGCATCTATCTGGGGGATGGCCGCTTCATTCACGCCACCACGCACCAGCAGCCCGTCGTGCAAGAGAGCCTGATCACCGATCCGCACTGGACTTCCATTTGGATCGGCACCCGTCGTCCGCCCTATGCGACGCGGTAAGTCGATGGTTGTCGCTGGACCTGCAGAGAGAGAACTTCCGTGCCAGCGCCAGATCGCGGAGTGCGAATCGCGGGCGACGAATCGCGGGCGACGAATCGCGGGCGACGAAGCTCCGACGAAACGTCAGGGACGACAGACCGGCAGCGGATTGCCGTCCCTGGGATGGGCCCCGCGGACCGCGCGGATGATTCGGCTCGCGCGGGTCACAGGGGCCTTGGCTACATGCTCAAGCCGCCGTCGACGTCGATGGTGCGACCGTTGAAGTAATCGCACTCGAGGATGAACTTGACGGCCAGCCAGATGTCTTCCGGCAGGCCGATGCGACCGACGGGAATGTTGGCGACCAACGCATCGCGGGCCTTCTGGTTCATGCCCTGCGTCATCGGTGTTTCGATCATGCCCGGGGCGACCGATCCAACGCGGACGCCAAACGCCGCAAATTCTCGCGACCACGTCACCGTGTTGGCCGCCAAGGCCGCCTTGGCCGCGACGTAGTTGGACTGGCCGCGGTTGCCATGTCGAGCGATCGACGACATGTTGACGACGACGCCCGGCTTGCTGTCGGTTTCGACCATCTTGGCGACGGTCTCGCGCACCATAAACGTCGCGCCGGTCAGGTTCACACCCAGCACCTGCTGCCACTGCTGCGTGGTCAGCTTGATGACCGCTCCGGTGGTCTTGTCCTTCTTGACCAAAAGGCCATCGCGCAGGATGCCGGCGTTGTTGACAAGGCCGTTTAGCCCACCCATCGCGCCGTGCGCCCAGGCGACAAAGGCCACGCAGTCGGCTTCGTCCGACACGTCCAAGCGGCGACGGTGGATGCCGTTTGGAAGCTCTTGCAGAGCGCCCTCGTTGATGTCGCCGGCCGCCACTTGTGCGCCGGCTTCATGCAAGCGACGCGCGAAGTGCGCCCCCATGCCTTGCGCGCCACCGGTGACGATGATCTTCAAGTCCGAAAGTCGCATTCCTTGTTCTCCTGAGCTTGGCTGGTGAAGGGGGTTGCCGACGAAACCCGCGTTCGTGCTGTGCCTGGGCGGCCCGGCTTATCCCCAAGGACCTGGCGGCCTTCATGGGGTGCGAGCCCGTTGCAAAGGAACGACAGCAAGATGGTTCGATGTCTGCGGAAGGGCAGGTTCCGTCGAGAACAGCGCCCGCAGCTTACTGCAGTCGCCGCGCCGGATCCACCCCCTGTAGATGGGTCTAGGGTCTAGGGTCTGCGGCTGCGGGCTACTGGGTCAGGGGCAGGGCGTACAGCGTCTCGGTACCGGCGGCGATCCACACGACGCGACCGAAGTCATCGCCGGTGACGCTGGTGAAGTTGGGGGGCGGACCTGGCGGTGGACTTAGGGCTTTGCTGGGCGAACCCGACGCAAAATAGCGAATCGATCCGCCGTCGCCGACGGCCCAGGCGGTGCTGCCATTGCTTGAACACCAGACGGACCGCAAGGTGCGACCATCGCCGGTTTCGATCAGCGACCAGGTGCCGTTCTGCAGGCGCAGCGCGACGCCGCCTTCACCGACGGCAAATCCGGTCTGTGGCGAGAATTCCGTTACACACGCGCCGTACAGAGTCTTGGTGGTTGGCGACGTAACCGGCGTCCACATGGGGCCGTTGGATAGCTTCAGGATCACGCCCTGCCCGAAGGCCCACGTGCCGCCAGCGCCCTGGGCAATCGCAAACAGGGGCGCGGAGCCGCTATAGGACTGGCTCAGGCTCGTCGCAGAGGACCCGTTGCGGAAGCCGATGTTCCCCAGATCGGTGACGAAGTACAGCCCGCTTGCGCTTTCGCCCGCCGTGATCTTGCCAAACATCGCCGAGGGCGGGGCGATCGATACGAAGGACATCATCGCCGAGCTGTAGCAGCTTAGCTGTCCGTCGGTTGAGATCACACAGGGGACGCCGGCTGGGGCGGTGATGCCTGCCACCTGGATCGAGCCCGAGTTGATGGTCAGGGCCTGCCACGCATAGTTGGAGGACGACGATCCGTAGCTATACAGGCCCTGCCCGCCACCATACAGCCCCGTGCCTGCTCCGCTGCGCTCGCTCCGCAGCGTGCGCAGCAGCCAGCCAGTCGGCTGCGGGAAGGCGCAGACCCCGTCGCTGCTGCAGCTTCGCGGTTCGAAATCGACGCTCAGGCGCTTGCCCCGGTCCAGCGAAAAGGCGCAGGTTGCAGTGGTGATGTCACCGCTACATTCGTCGCCCCACTGCCCGCGAATCGACTTGAAGCCAAGGCGAGCAAGCGGCGTCACCGGCAAGTCGCGGTTCAGACGCAGGTAGCAGGTGCCGCTGGCGGGGCCCGCGCTTGAAGCGGTGCTGGCGCAGCTTTGTCCACCGGCGTCGACGCGTCCCTCTCCGTTCAGCTCGACGGTCAGCAGACAGCTGTTGTCGGGCATCATGGGCAGCGTCAGGTCATAGCTGCGCGTGCCGCTGGTCGGCTGCAGCGACGCGGTCCCCGTGGCCAACAGACAGCCATCCGCCGCCACTGCATTCACAGCGATGTTTGCCGTCGACGATGTGCCATCGGGCAGGGCCACCGCAAAGCGGCTGGTGCCTGGCGCCAACATCAGCGGCGGGCGGTCGCGATTGCTGCCTTTGCCGCTTACCGCGACCACCACCTGGACCTGCTGCGCCTCTGGCGGCAAGCCGGTTAGCGTCACGACGACGGCAATGCCCTGGACCGTCGAGTCGCAGTGGGTCAGTCCCAGCAGGGCTCCCGACAGCCATACAGCCGAAGCCAGCGAGCGCAGACGTGACATGCGATCCCTCCCGAAACAGATGCTGACCGAGGGTGAATCGGCCAGCCGGTTAAGCGAATAGAGACAAGCAGGGCAAAAAAGCCAACGCCTAAAATGTTGGCGTCAGAATCGGCACTCCCGCGGGCACTCGCGCGGTTCCCGGTGCGTTCGTCGCTGCGGCCGACAGGCCAACGCCCAGCCCCACGCCAACCGCGACCGCCGCCACCGTGCCACCCACGATCGTCCAGAACCACCACTTCTTGTACAGCGGGGTCTTGTCGACGGCGGGTCCGGTCTGCGCAGCCATGGGATTTTGCCGTCGCTGCTCGGCCAGCGCGTCGTCCGCTTGCTGGCGATATTCGCGCGCCTTGGCCAGCACTTCGTCATCGGCCAGATTGCTTTGATCGTCGGTGGGCTGCTTGGCGTTCCAGTCCAGGATCTTGCGATAGGTGACCAGCGCCTGATCGTTGCGATTCAACTTCTGCTGCATGCGCCCGACGTTCAACAGCAGCCAGGGCAGGGGACGCATCGCGAATGTCTGCTGATACAGCACCAGCGCCGCATCGTACTGGCCGGCTTTCGACAGCGCGCGCGCACGGTCGTATAGCTCGCTGCACTTCGGATCGGACAGACAGGGATCCTGCGACTCGCCCGACGCGGCTTTTGTGCCGCTCGTCGAAGTCGCCGGACTCGCGGTCGCCGGGCTGGCTGGGGCAGGGCTGGCCGGTGTCGTACTCGTTGCTGCAGCCGGTTCACGGACCGCGGTCTGAGGCGACTCGTCAGCGCCAGCCTTCGGTTTCTTGCGCGACCGCGCCTCGGCCGTTGACAGCGCCAACAGCGCCGCAAGAAGGCAAAGGCCAATTCGCGGCGCCCGACGGACGGAAGCCGCGGGCCGACGGATGCGCAGCCTGCTCATTCTTCAATGACTCTCTGTTTCGGCGATGTGGGCTTGCCGTTGGGGGCAGGGGAGGGCTTGCTTGGGGTCTTGGCAGTCCCGTCGCTGGGCTTCTTGCCTTTCTTGCCTGGCTTGCCCTTCTTGTCGCGGCTTGGAGCGGTGGAATCGACGCTGGCTTCGGTCCCGTCGCTGCTTGCCGTGGCTGCTGCTTCCGGTCCCTTGGTCGGCGTGACGGCCGGATTCGCCGTCGCTGTCACCGTCGGCGCCGGATCTGCCTTTGGGACAGCTGGCTGCTGAACCGCCGGAACCTCTGGCGGGGGCTGAAAGCGAGAGCGCAAGCCGATCCCCAGCGCGGCCAGGGCCAGCCCGCCAAGCCCGATCCAGATCGCGATTCCTTTCTTGCGGACCGGCAGGCTCTGCGACTGACCGGCGGCCGTCGCGGTATGCCCGACGGAGCCCGTCGCGCTGGCCTTCGATCCGGCCTGGCTTGCGGCTGCCTGCGCCAGCATTGACTTGGTCGCGATGGGCAGCGCGGCACTCACCCGCGTATTCGGCAGCGGAGCCACGCTGCGCATGTCTTCCAGCGCGCCCAGTACCTCGCTCATCGACGGGCGGGCCGCTCTATCCTTGTTCAGCATGCGGTGAACCAGCGCCGCCAAAGGCTCTGGCACCGACGGCGCTTTGCCGCGCAGCGCGGGAGCCTCTTCCATGATCTGCTTCACGACGATGTCGCCGTGACCTTCGCCGGTAAACGGGCGCTCGCCGGACAGCATCTCGTACAGCATGACCCCGAACGAATACACATCGGCGCGGTCGTCGACCTTACCGGCGCCTTTGCACTGCTCGGGCGACATGTA
>JAYRFD010000406.1:0-2518 GCA_041908565.1 Polyangia bacterium
GGGGCCGCCGCGCCAGCCGCTTTCCGTCGGCCCGGTGTCGAAGCCAGGTACGAGCGCCGCCAAAGAATCAGAGCGTATTGGCATCGCGCTGGGACTGGCCTGGACGCCGGTTGGTGGCGAGGTCCTGGAAGTCGAGTCGCAGTGGATGCCGGGGCGCAGTGAGCTTCGTCTGACCGGTCAGCTGGGCGAGGTCATGCGCGAGTCAGCGCAGACGGCGCTGTCCTATGCTCGAGCCCACCTGGCCAGCCTGGGACTTCCCGATCCCAGCACGATGGGCAAAGAGGTTCACATCCACGTCCCCGGCGGGGCGGTGCCCAAAGACGGCCCGTCGGCTGGCGTGACCTTGGCGTGTGCGCTGATCTCGCTGCTGCGCAACCAACCCCTGCGGGGTGACCTGGCGATGACGGGCGAGGTCACGCTGCGCGGGCGAGTGCTGGCCGTCGGCGGGATCAAAGAGAAGCTGTTGGCCGCCCGACGCACCGGCATCCGCGAAGTCGTGCTGCCGCGGGGCAACGAGGGAGACCTGCGTTCGCTGCCGCGTCCACTTTTGCGCTCGCTGACGCTGCACCTGGTGGATGACATGGCGGAAGTACTGGCCATTGCCTTGCCGCCCCGGGCGGGCTAGGGCGCAGATTCCGTGGCATAGTATGGTCGCTTCGCGCGGCAGTCGTGCTGAAATGGTCTGTCTCGGTCCCCGCCATGCCACATCTTGACTCTGCAGCCACGTCCCACGATCCCCCTGTGACGTTGAAGATCGTCTACTACGGCCCCTCGGATGCCGGGAAGACGACGACGCTGCGCCGCCTGGAAGCACGACTGGCGGCTACCGCACCGGCCCACCTGCTAACGCTGGGCGGCAGCCACGATCGCACGGTGTACTTCGATTCCCTGCCGGTGGTGCTGGCGGTGGGAGAACGGCGGATCGTGCTGCGCCTGATCTCCGTTCCGGGTGGACGCATGCACCGCCCGATGCGCCGCCTGCTTTTGCGAGGGGCAGACGGCGTGCTGCTGTTGCCGGCGCCCGATGGGCTCGCCCCCAGCCAGACGGACGGTGGGCAGGATACCGTCGAGCGACGGAGCGACGGTCCGTACGCCGACCCGCTGGCGGAAGCCACCTTCGATGAGCTGCGCAGCAGCCTGCGCGAGTGCGGCACCCTCACCTCCTCGGTGCCGGTGCTCCAGCAGGGGCGTCCGTTTGAGCTGCCGGACGAGTCACTGATCTTGGCCTTGCGTAGCGTGCTGCATGCAGCCTGGCCCAGCGTCGAGCATCGGGCCAGCGGTGGGCGGGGACCGGGCCTCCCGAGCTTGGCAGACGTCGATGCGGCGTTCCTGCGCGCGTTCGCTCTGCCGCCGGGCACTTCGCTGGCCACAGCCGCGCAGTCCGCGTCCGATCAATCGGGCTGCCCCGTGCAGAGTGTCCCCTGTGGCCCACGCTCGCTGGCCATGTTGTGGAGCGCCGAGGCCCGCACCGCAGGTCGCAGCCCGGCTGGGGGAGCGACGCGATCATGAGCCCGCCCTCCCCGCGTCCCCGGGCCGCATCCCCTGCGGTCGGAGTGGGTCTTGATGACCCGATTGCTCTCGCCAGCCTGCTTGGGCCCGAGGAACAGGGACTGCTGCAGTCGGTCTGCGAGCTAGGCTGCGAGCTGGCCATTTTTGATCGCGAGGGCGTCTGCGTCTTTGGCAGCGCTGGCTTGCTCGACGCGGGACGTGCTGACACAGCCACCGTCCGACGCGACCTGTCCTATGGCGGTGAGCAGCTGGCGACCCTTGTCGCAGCCCCATCGGCGTCGCGCCTGGGCGTTGCCTCGACAGCCGGTCCCGCGAGCATGGCGGGCGATCGTCCGTCGGGCCTACGCGCCGCACACTTCGCCGTTCGCCTGGCGGAGTCGCTGTTGCAGGCTGCGATCCGTCGCACGCTGGCCACCCGCGCCCACGAAGCCTACGTCGAAGAGACGCACTGCGAGCTGCAGCTCAAGGCGCAGCGCCTGGAACAAGCCATCGAGCGCATGCACGACGCGGACCGCGTCAAAGCCAGCTTTTTGGCGACCGTCTCACACGAGCTGCGGACCCCGCTGACCTCGGTGCTTGGCTATTCCGAGATGCTGCTGGATGGCCTGGCGGGTCCGCTGAATGAAGAACAGCGCGACTACCTGACGACGGTGATGGCCAAGGGCGAACAGCTGCTGGGATTGATCAGCAAGCTGCTTGATGTCTCGCGCATTGAGACCGTGGGCGTGCAGCTGAACCGGCGCCCGCTGGACCTGCGAGACTTGCTGCACGAGGTCGCGTACGTCCAGGCCCCGCAAGCGCGACGACGACGGCTGCAGGTGCACGTCGATGTGCCTGCGCAGCTGCCGCTGGTGCACGCCGACCGCGACAAGCTGCGACAGGTGTTAAGCAACCTGGTCAGCAACGCCATCAAGTTCACGCCCGAGCAAGGCGAGGTGCGCATCCACGTCGAAGCCCTGCCGGGACCCGATCCGGCGACCGCGCGCAGCGTGCAGGTCTCGGTTGTCGA
>JAYRFD010000407.1:0-2695 GCA_041908565.1 Polyangia bacterium
ATCATCGAATCGCGATCATCGAATCGCGATCATCGAATCGCGATCATCGAATCGCGATCATCGAATCGCGATCATCGAACCGCGATCAGCGTGGAACACCGTGGAACGAATCGGGCAGGTTGGGGCGCGGCATGTGACACGCCGTGCACTGGTAGACGGCGCGATAGGCCCGCGCTTTGTAGTAGTCCCGTCCGTCGGGCAGCGCAGCAGGCGCCGGGCGACCGGCCAAGCGGGCTGCGATGGCGGCTCGTACTTGATCGATACGTTCTTGACGAGGATCGAAGCTGTCGCGGGCTGGGTACACCGCGAACTCGTCCTTCTGTGCTTCAAGCTGCGCCGACAAAAGGACTCCGGCGGCTGCTTGCGTGCGACCTTGCGCTTCCATCAGCTTGGGCATGGCCGTCGCTGGATCGCGATCGGCGCTGTGCACCAGCGACTCGGCGCGGCGCAAGAACAGGTCACCCAGCCAGACCGGGCCGTTGACCTTGCGCGTCAGCGTTCGTTCATCCATCGGATCGACGGCAGGCGGACCCATGCGATCGCAGTCGAAGCGCTGCGGCGAACAGATGGCATCGAACAGCCGCTGCATATACGGCTTGTCCATCGGGTGTTGGTTGCCGTCGCGAAACAAGGCCAGCGCGGTAAACGTGCTGAATGTGTCGCGGGCTGCCCAATCGATCAGCGCATCGTAGGACGCCTGGCTGACCCCTTCTTGCACTTCTTCCAGGTCGTACACGACCGCGCGGTGCATGGCTGGCGGCGGTGTATAGGTCGGCCACAGCCGCGTTGCCCGACCCAGCAGATCGGACATGCGCTGCAGACGAGCCAGCGACTCCTCGCGGTCGCCGCCTTGCTTGGCATAGCGGGGTGGCTGCAGCACATCGGCGCTGTTTAGGTAGCCGTCTTCGACCTCTTGCTTTTCGGCGACCAGAAAAAATCCGGCATAGGTCAGCGCGCGGGCGGTCGTTTCGCGATCGGCTTGGCTGGTGATCTCGCCGCGATCGAGCCGCGCGATCAGAGCATCGGCCAGCTGTGCCAGGCGCGCTTCAAAGGCGGGCTGCCCCATCCGCGCCGCGTCGTCAAACACGCTGAGAGCCCCGAAGTACTGCGGCTGCAGCGTGGCAAAGTCTGGCTCTGACTGACAGGCCGCAAGGCCCAGACTCAGCAGACCCAGGATGCGAACAAGAACGCGCGATCGATTCGACATGGAACCTCACTTTCCCGTCGGGCAGGGTCACAGCGTGCGCAGGAAGCGCAGCAGGTGTCGGCGATCAGCAGCGGGCAGCGACAAGCCAAACCGATGTCCTCCGCTGCGATGCGGATCCAAAAGGACATCCAACGCTGCGATCGAGCCATCGTGCAGATACGGCGCCGTGCGCGCGATGCCAAGCAGCGTCGGCACTTTGTAACCATCGCTGCTGTTTGGCAGCACGGCCGAGATGCGCGTGACATCGGTGTCCAAGACCTCCAGCGGAATCACGCGACCGTTGGTGTAAAGCGGTGGCTCGTGACAGCGCGCGCAGGTCGCATCGAAGATCTGTCGTCCTTCGCGCAGATCCGAATCTGCGCGGTGTCGCGCGGACTGCGTCGCTGCCTGTGGTCCCAGCGATCGTAGATAAGCCGCGACCAGCTGCACGACGGCCGGCGGCGCGGATCGCCCCGATAAGTTGCGATCGATCTGCAGCTCAAGACTGGGCGTATCGCCGTTCCAGCGCACGGGACCGTGGACCGAAAGCCCCCACAGGCTGGGGATCTCCGTCGGGTTGTGCACGCCATCTGATGACGAGTCATTGCGCCCCGGCAAGTACGCCATCAGCTGATCGAGGTTGCGGTTCTGCGCCTTGTAGTGAATCGGCTGGTCGATGCATGCCGCCAACAGAAGCCCCTGATCGTAGGTTCGCGTGGGCAGGCCGTCTCGACGCTGGCCAGCGGCTTCGATCTGCGTGTGGCACAGCGCGCAGGTCACGCCATAGGAAGCCGATGGCGACCCGTCTGCCCCATCCACCTGCCTGTCCTTGGCGTCTGGGATCGCTTGCACCACACCGATGACCTCGTGCGCGGCTGATCTGCCGGGTGGGTCGACCGCCGCCACCTGCAAGCCCAAGGCGTCCAGCAGATCGTGGTTGCTTCCGCCGCGCAGAAGGAAGCTGCGCAGGCAGGAATCGTAGTCGTGCTGGGATCCAAATGGATAGTAGCGAAACAGATCGCGACCGACGGAAAGCGCCGCTTCGCTGTGCGTGTCGCCCTTGGCATGCAGGTCCGCCGCTTTGGCTTCCAGATCGTGAATCGAGATGTGAGGGACCGGCGCAGAAGACGCATCCGCGCGATCCAGATCGACCGCATGCAACAAGAACGGCGACGGACGGCGGCCTGCTTGGGAGCGGTGCGAAAGCAGCGTCCGTACGTGGCGACGGGCAGCGGGCAGGTCGATGGGCGGCGTCAGCTCCGCAGAATGGGCGCCTAGCTGTGCAGCGAAGACGGAAGGCAGGTTGCCCAGCGAAAGCGCGGTGCGCAGATCCGGCAGCGCGCTGCCATCGCGCTTGCGATCCAGGACCTTGGCCCGCAGAAAGTGAGCCACCGATGATCGCGGATCCGCTTTGATGACCGTCGTAAGCAGGTGCTCGGCGGTCTGGGCGGCAGCGGGATCGGGCGACTGCAGCAGCGCGCCGACAAACGACGGCAGAAGCGGCTGCAG
>JAYRFD010000408.1:0-15861 GCA_041908565.1 Polyangia bacterium
ATAGGCGGGCGCCGGAAAGTAGGGCAGGTGGACGTATTTGTAGTGGTGCCAGGCAAACCAGCCGGTCTGGGCCGTCGGATCGGCCAGCTGACGCAGCGCCTGCAGCAAAAGATCGTCGTCGGGACCACTGGGATAACCGGGCGCCGTCGCCGGGTCATAGCCCAGGTTCTGGTAGTTGCCGACGCGGTTCAGGTAACACAGGTTGGGGACGCGAAAGCCGGCCTGCGCCAGTCGATCGGGCAGCGTCAGGCGACCGGGGGGCAGTGCGGACCACTCGTACCAGACGCCGTGCGAAAGCGCGTCTTCCCCGGTCAAAAGCGACAGAATTCCCGGAGACGTCCACGGCCCCGTGGTCCGCGCCTGATCAAAGCGCAGGGTCTGCGGCGCCAGCGCCTGCAGCGTCGGGCAAAGCGGCACGCCTGCGAACGAATCGACGAAGTCGGCTCGCCAGGCATCGATGGTCAAAAGCAGCAGGTTGCGCGTTGTGTGGGCCGTCGTCGTCATGGTGTCAGGCGAATGGATCGGGCGAGTGGATCGACCGAATGGATCGACCGAATGGATCGACTGAGTGGATCGGGCGGTCAGGCAGACAGATCGTTCGTGCGCCGCTACGGTACGTCACGCAGGCGGCTGCTGGCGACGGAAAAACGCTGAACGGCAGCGGCATAGCCGGAAAGCGTGCCCAGGTCCAGGATCTGTCCCGGAAGCAGGGTACCGCAGAGCCCACCCTCGGCAGCCAGCGCATTTAAGGCCGCCAGAAGGCCGGCGTCCTGCAGGGTCCCGGTGTCTGCGTCGCGACAGTGACGGTCCAGGGCCTGGTTCCAGGCGGGCGTCTGCACCTGTCCAAAGGTCGTCAAGAGCTCGTCGGGATGGCCGCAAGCAGGCTGCAGTTCGACAATCGGCAGCGGCGTGGACAGCGGCAAATCGGCCGCCGGCAGGTCGCAAAACGGAGCAGCCAAGCGCACGGCCAGCCTCGATCCGGGGCGATCATCAGGCTGGGCCCGGCGCAGGCCGAACACCGCCTGACCGGCCTGACGATGGGCCAAGCACAGGTGGGAAAGCGCGGTCTGATCGGGCAGGTGCAGCAGGTCAGGAAACAGGACTGCGATGGCGGCTTGGCTGGCCCCAGGATCGAGAGCGCGCAGGCCACACTCGACGGCGTCCAGAACTCCCCGCGGGCGGGGCTGGTCGATGACGCGCACGCGCAGCCGGTGCCACAGGCCGGCCAGGGCTGCGGTCGGCGACGAATTCGGGTCGGTCGAGCCCGCCCAGCGATCCAGGGAATCGCAGAAGCGACGCAGGCCCGGCTTCTGCGGGCTGGACACCAGCACCAGATCGACCAGATCGGCGGCGGCCAGTTCCAGCAAACAGGCGGTCAGCGCGGGATAGCTGCCCAAGGGCAGAAGCTCTTTGGGGCAGCCCAGGCTCAGCGGCGCAAGGCGAGTGCCCAGACCCGCGGCCGGCACGATGGCGGCGCGGACCCCGGCGGCAGCCTGGGACGTCTGCGATCGCGCTTCCGTCGCTGTGGCGGCAGGGGGCTTAGGGGGCAGGGCTGACATGGCGGCTCGACGGAGCTCCAGGAGGAGGGGGAGGGGACAGGTCCGCAGACGGATGCAGCCCATGGGCGCTGCTGGCCCGCAGCACGCGGCGCGAAAGCAGCGCAGCCAGCAATAGCAGCAGGCAGCCCTGTCCGATGCGCAGGACCAAAAGGGCGCTCATGCCCAGCACCAGGGCGGCGGCGAAGGCGCAGGTGTACAGGCCGCCCAGCGCTTCCCGCAGCTGTGTCCGTCGCTGAATCGGCTCGCCCTGCGCATCGGGCAGGCTGCGAAAGGGACGCCAAAACCCCGGAGGCCGGGCTCGGCGATAGAACGCGCTCAGGGTCTCTTTTGACTCGGCGGGCGACAGCAGCGTGACGAAAAGCGTGATCGAAAGGCCCAGGCCGAACAGCACCAAGAACGCTTGCCAGTACGGCTGGTCTTTGTAGGCCGGCAGCCCCAGAACGGGCACGCCAAACCACGCGAAGTAGGCCAGCGGAAAGCCCAGGACGAAGCTGACCATCTCGCCGTAGATATTCAGCCGCCACCACAGCCAGCGCAGAAGACCGACCGGCAGCACGAACAGCAGCACGACGGAATTCATGAAGTTGATCCACGCCGCGTCGATGGTCTCCATCAGCAGCCAGGCCCACAGGTTGCCGCAGATGGCGACCAGCAGGGTGGCGGCGCGGGCGGCCCAGACCTGCTCTTTGGGGCGAGTGCTGGCGGCGGGGCGGACCGCTCGCAGATAGACATCGTTCAGCAGCGTGGCGGCTCCGAAGTTCAGCAGGCCGGCCAGCGTCGATGTATAGCCGGCCACGATGCCAATCAGCAGGAAGCCATACAGCCCCGGCGGAGCATGCTGTCGCACCAAGACCGCCCACTGGTCGGTGTCCTTGGGGCCAGCCGGCAGCGGTAGAAGCGCGATGGCGCACAGCCCAATTAAGGCCAAGGGCAGCGTGCGGACAGCCAGCGATAGCACGGCGTTGAAAAGCTGACCCAGGGCGGCGTGTCGTTCGTCGCGAGCAGCCAGCGTCTTTTGCACGGCCGGCTGCTGATGGTTGGCGGCGGACCACAGGCCCATCAGCGCCAAGGCGAACAGCGACATCGGATCCAGCGCGAACTCGCCAAAGCGGGCGGCATCGGCGGCCGACGATGGCGGAAAGGGGCTTAGGAAGGCGGCTCCACGGCTGCGTTCGACGGCGGCCAGCACGGTGTTCAGCCCACCCGCCGCGTGCAGCAGCAGCCCAGCCAAGGCAAAGCGCCCGGCCATGACCAGCGCGAACTGCAGAAGGTCCATATAGGCCACAGCCCACAGCCCGGACAGAAGCGTATAGGCCAGCGTCAGCCCGCCAAACAGCAGCAGAAGCTGAGGCGGCGACCAGCCCAGAAGCGGCGACAGGCTCTGCGCGAAGCCTCGCAGCACGTAGCCAATCAGGATGGCCTGCCCGCACAGCACGCCGTACAGCGCGGAAAACACGCGAAAGCCACGGGCGGCTGGCCCGCCGTAGCGGACTTCGAACAAGTGGCCGGGGCTGGACAGGTGCAGGCGGCGGAAGAAGCGCGCCCAGTACACGGCCAAAGGCAGGCTGAAGATGGCCGCGACCCAATAAAAGCGGTGAAAGCCGATGAAGCCACCGACGAAGACGATGTGGATCCAGAAGGCGTCGGCGCCGTCTCCGGTGGCGACGTCGGCGATGCCGATTAGCCACCAGGGCAGCTTGCGATGGGCCAAGGCGTACCCTTCCCCACTTTCGGCCTGCTCCACGCCGCGCCGCCAGCGAATCCACGCCGCCAAGCCGACGCAGGCCAAAAGGTAGGCCGCGATGGCTGCGACGTCGGCGGGCTGCAAGCTGGCTCGCTGGGCCAGGGAAGGGGCCGGCATGCGGCGCACTGTATGGTAGGCGACTGCGCGACAGAAGGTGGAATGCAGATATGCGATATGCATTACAATGATTCCTGCGTGAGCTTGGTAGAGCCACCCCACGAAGGCATTCCGGCGCGTCCTGAGCTGCGTCGTCTGCTTGATGCCCTGCTGCCGGGTGATAGCGACCTGAATGGGTTCGTGTACGACCACTACCCGGCTGTGCTCGCGAACTACCACCCCGGGCTGGATCGCGTCGCCAAGCTGGATCTGCTGCTGGAACACGTCGACCCCGGCGACTTGGTCCGTCGCCTGCGCGAACGCGGGCTGCACGGGCGGACGCGTCGGGCCAGCGAGGTCTTTAACTGGAGCAGCGAGCGTCAGCGCAACGCCGAGGTCTTTGGCCGCCAGCCCGTGCTTGAGGTCTTGGCGCAGGCCATTGCCAGCGGCGGCTGGGTGGTGCTCAGCGGGCGTTCGGGCGTCGGCAAGACAGCGCTTCTGGTTCAGCTGCTAAACGCGCTGGAAGAACACCGCGGCCGGCCCGTCCCCCATCACTTCCTGCGTCACACCATCGCCGATTCGTCGCGTCCTGGCGTCGTGCTGCGCGCCTTGTCGGCGCAGATCGAGGCGCTGTTTCCGCACCTGGTCGATCCCGATGCGCCGCCGGAGCTTCGCCTGGTTCAGCTGCTGTCGCGCGTGTCTCGGCAGGGGCTGGAAAATGGAGACGATCTGATCCTGATCGTCGACGGGCTGGACGAAGTGGAAGCCGAAGGCTTGTCGAATCCGCTGCCACGCTTCCTGCCGCCAGAGCTACCGCCGGGCGTGACCCTGGTCTGCTCGATCGATGCGGGTTATCCGCACTACGGCTGGCTGATGGATCACGCCGAACAGCAGCTAGGCGGCCACATCGATTTGGACGGCAATATTGGGCGATCCTCGACGGAATCGGCCTGTCGGGCTCTGGTCATGCGGCACGCGCCCCACCTGGGCTTGAGCGAGTCGCAGTGCGAACAGGTGGCGCTGGCCTCTGCCGGCAACCTGCTGTGTGCGACCAAGCTGTTGGAAGTTCTGTATGACCAGACCGCGCGGAATGTCCCGCTGGAGCGGGCGCTGCGCGACATGTCGATCGGGCTCGATTCGCTGCTAAGCCGTCTGTGGCAGAGCCTGTCGAACGAAGGACGGGCGGCGCTGGGCCTGCTGTGCGCGGCGCGGCAGGCGCTGCCCTTGACGTTGCTCGACGATCTTTTGGGTCTGGAAGAAGGCGAATCGGCAGAGCACTTGGTAGCGGCTCGGCCGTTTCTTTACACCGAATCAGCGGCGGCGCTGGGCATCGCATCGCTGTCCTGCGAGTGCGTGA
Organism: Polyangia bacterium; assembly: GCA_041908565.1. Lineage (GTDB taxonomy): Bacteria > Myxococcota_A > Polyangia > Palsa-1104 > JAEUJZ01 > JAEUJZ01. Next base: position 4,757 of record JAYRFD010000408.1, read on the forward strand.
GCTTCGCCCACTGCGCGCTGCGCGACTTCGTCGCTTCCGTCCTGGGTCCGACGTCTCTGCATCAAAGCCAGCGCTTGCTGGGGGCTTCGCTGTGTAGCTGGCCGCCCCTGGAAGACAACCTGTATGCCTTCCGTCGCAGCTATGCGCTGCGTCATGCCATCACGCAGCACATCGATTCCGACTCGGAATCGCATGCATCGCAGGTGATTTCGAACATCGACTTCTTGGTCGCTCGCTGCCAAGAGCACGGCAGCGCCGCCCTGGCCGAAGACCTGGAACACGCCGCCGCCTGCAGCAACCAGCCCGAGACCGCGCGGACCTTTTCCGACTTGGCGCAGGCTCTGCGCATTGGCGCCCACTGGCTGGCTCACGATCCGGGGGCCTTGCCGGGCCTTCTGTACAATCTTTTGCGCTGCGCCAACTGGACCGCGTCGACGATCGAGCGAGTGTTGAACTTCCCGCCGATGCGGCTGCGCTTCCGCTTGGCGCATCCGCTGCAGCGTCGCGACACCAGCGTGCATACGTTCGCCGGACACTGGGATTCCGTGGTATCGAGCGAGCTGACCCCCGACGGGAAACGCCTGATCTCGGTGGGCTTGGATCACACGCTGCGGCTGTGGGATCTGAACAGCGGTGCGCAGCTGATGCACTTCTATGGCCACGCTGGCGCGCCCACTGCCTTGGCGGTCACCAGCGACGGTCAGAATCTGCTGTACCCGACCTCTGATCACTCGCTTTGCGTCTATGACCTAAGCAACGGAGCCCAGCTGCGTCGCCTGCGCGGACACAGCGCCGCCATCACGGCGTGTAGCCTGCATCCCGACGGAAAACGGGTGCTGACGGCAGCGCGTGACCACAAGCTAAAGCTGTGGAATCTGCAGACCGGGGAAGAACTGGCCACGCTGTCAGGACACACCGGCGCCATCACGGCGTGTCTGATTACGCGCGACGGCAAGCGCGCGATCTCGGCCGGCTGGGATCACAGTGTTCGCATCTGGGATCTGGCCAGCGGCAAGCTGCTGCACGCGCTGCACGGACACCAGGGGGCGGTCAGCGCGCTGCACCTTCTGCCCGACGACCAGCACGTGGTTTCGGCATCCTGGGATCACTCGCTGATGGTCTGGCAGCTGTCGACCGGAGCGCGCCGTGCACAGCTGACCGGACACAGCGCGCCGATCAACGCCGTCGTCGCCACGGCGGATGGGCGCTTCCTGATCTCAGCATCCGACGATCGCACGCTGAAGGTCTGGGACACCGATTCCGGTCGCGAGCTACGCACGCTGATTGGTCATCACGCCGGCGTCAAAGGCTGCGTGCTGCTTCCTGACAGTCGATCAGTGATCTCGGTATCGGAAGACTGGACGCTGCGTCAGTGGGATCTGTCGACGGGAGCCCCGCTGCGCATGTTCGATGGCCACTTGGCGCCGGCCTTGGCCTGCAGCGTGACCCGCGATGGTCGTCAGCTGATCTCAGCATCGGAAGACAAGACGCTGAAGCTGTGGGATCTAAGCCCGAACTACGACAGCGGGCGATCGGATGGGCACATCGGCGCGGTCACCGCCTGTTTCTTAAGCGAAGGCGGCGGTCAGCTGGTGACGGCGTCTGAAGACCAGACGATCAAAGTCTGGGATCCGCATACGGGAGCCGTGCAGCGGACCCTGATCGGCCACAGCGAAGCGGTCACGGCCTGTGCCTTGTTCCAAGATGGTCGGCGTTTTGTCTCGACCTCGCCGGATGGGACCACCGTTGTTTGGGATCTGCCGTCGGGAAGCGAGACGCTGCGCATCGTCAACAGCGCGCTCGCTCGCAAAGATCGCGGCAGCCAGCCCAGCGGGGCCCACCTGGCGATTCCGTCGGATGATCACATGATCGAGCTGTGGGGCATGCCGCTGGACAGCCCGCGTCGCGCCGAAAGTTCGATGGTGGGTCGCATCCGCACCTGCGCCGTGACCCGCGACAGCCGCTATCTGATCACGGGGGCCGGCGATCGTCTGCTGCGCCTGTGGGATCTCAACACCGGGGCCGAGCTTCTGCGCTTCGCGGGCCACAGCGGCGCCGTGAACTCATGCGCCTTGCTCCCCGACGGAAAACGCCTGCTTTCGGCATCCAGCGATCGCCTGCTGATCGTCTGGCAGCTTGAGACCGGCAACGAAGTCCTGCGGCTGTCCGGCCATACCGGAGCCGTCAATGCCTGCACGGTCTCCGCCGACGGCAGACGCGCGCTATCCGGCGGTTACGACAAGACGCTTCGGCTGTGGGATCTGTCAGCCGGCAACGAAGTGATTCGCTTGATCGGCCACACCGCTCCGATTACGTCGTGCCTGATCACCGACGACGGGCGACGCGCGATCTCGGCATCGCTGGACTACACCTTGCGCATCTGGGACCTGATGTCCGGCATGTGCATCGAGACGATCTACGGCAGCAGCGCCTATCTGTGCTTGGCGGCCGTTTCGGACTGGCTGGTGGCCGGCGACCAGGCGGGCAACGTGTGGATCCTGCGCGACCAGATCATGACGACTCCCAGCACCGAGGCTCGCTTGACGCGTCAGTCGCTGATGGAATCGGTGCGCAAGTTCCTAAGCCGCAGCAGCAGCACCAGCCACAGCAGCACCAGCCAGCGCTAAGGGCGGATCGTCGACCCAAGCGCCTCCGTTGGCTAGCTGTGTCCGTCACCGGGGCTGGCGTCTTCGCAGGCGAACAGCGCCACCGGGATGCCGTAGTACGCCGCGAAGCGTCGGGCCCGCGCCAAGTGATCCCGCGTCGAGATCAGAAGCGCCGATCGAAAGCCGTGCGCGCGCATGATGCGCTGCGAAAAGCGCAGGTTCTGCCACGTCGTCAGCGATCGGCCTTCCAAAAGCACCTGCTGCCGATCGACGCCGCGATGCTGCGCCAGGCTGGCCATCACTTCCGCTTCGACGTGGCGGTTGTGCGCGGCTCCGCCTGAAAAAATCAGCGCCCGCACCCGGCCTTGGGAAAGAACGTGCTGCGCGGCGCGCACGCGGCACTGCAAGCACAGGGACGGTCGACCGTCGTCTTCGCTGGGGCAGCCGAGCACGACCGCGACGTCGGTTGCCTGGGGCGTTGGCCAGGCCATGGCTTCGGCCAAGGCGGCGGGGTCCGGTCGGTCGCGCTGGAACAAGTCGTGCCATGGGGCGCAGCCGGTCAGCGCCGCCACGCCACAGATCAGAACGGCCCACAGCGCGATGCGACGCAAAAACGGCGAACGTCGAATGCGATCCAGGATTCTCATGATGAACTCCCGCGCAGATCGGCCACCACGTGGCGTGCGATCTTCCGACCTGCGGCGTAAATCGTCAGCTGCGGCGGCCCACCGATCGAGGTTGGAAACAGGCTGCCATCGGCGACATACAGGCCAGCCACCTGATGATGTCGGCCCTGTGGATCGACCACCGACCGTCGCGGATCGGACCCTAAAGGCAGGCTGCCCATGGGATGTACCGACGTCAAAAGCGGATCCAGCGGTCGATAGCGATGCGTCTGCAAGCGCGCCAGATCGCCGGGCGTGTCAGCGACCAGCGGATTGGCCAGCGGCACCAGCACCTGCGTGGCGCCGGCTGCAAACAGCAGCTCGCCGGCTGCCTGCATGCCTCGCAAAAGCGCCGCTGCGTCGTCCTCGTTCAGTGCGTAGCGAATGTGCGCCCGACCGTTTCGATCGCTTGTCACCTGGCCGGTCGTTTCGTCGTGCAGCATGGCGGCCAGGGCCGCAACGCGAGGATAGTCACGCATGCGCTGCGCATGCCGCGGCCCAAAGCCAGGCAGCAGTCCGGCAAAGCCGCCAGGGTGGGCAAAAGCGGGAATCAGCCAGCAGCGATCGCGAGCGCCAGGTGCGAAGGACAGCTTCTCGGTGCACTCCACGCTCTGCGGGATGCCACGCCAGGCTTCGATGGTTTCGCGGAACACGCCGGCCACTGCCACCGACGGATGCAGGCGCAGGCTGCGTCCAGCCACGCGGTGCGGATCGGCAATCCGGCTGCGATGCAGAAGCGTCGCCGATCCGATGGCGCTGCCCGCCACACACACCGCGCGTGCTTGCACTTCAAAGTCCACGCCCCGTCGACCATCGGAACGCAGGGCATGGCCACGCACGGCAGTGGCTCGGCGGTTCGGCACGACGATCTGGGTCACGCGAAGCCGACAGCCCAGCGTGCCGCCAGCGTCCAGAAGCTGCGGCACCAAGACCTTGGACGCGTTCTGCTTGGCATCGAAGGCGCAGCCTAGTTCGCAGAAGCCGCTGCGCGCGCAGCCCCGTCGGTTGTGTGACAGCAGGCCGCCTCGCCAGCCCAGCGCCTGCATGCCGCGCTGCATCACCCGGTTGTGATCGTTCACATCGGCGTCGGAAAGCGGCGTCACCGACAGATCCGCTTCGACGGCGCGATAGTCGGCATCCAGATCCTGCGGCGACCAGCCTTGGGCTCCATGTTCGGTCACCCAGCGCTGCAGGATGGCATCGGGGGCCCGCTTGCACAGGTTGGTGTTGTGTACGGTTGAACCGCCCACTCCTTGCCCGCTGAGGATGGTGACAGAGCCATCATGTGTGCTGCGTCCGCCGGCATCCTGAAACAAGAGCGGCAGCATGTCGCCTTCGCGCTGGTTGAAGTCAGACGGCGTGTGAAAGGCGCCCTCTTCCAGCAGCACGACGCGCAGGCCGGCGCGGCCACACTCGCGGGCCAGCATCGACCCGCCGGCTCCGCTGCCGACGACGACCACATCGGCCTGCAGGAAAAGGGGCGCTGTCTGTTCGTCGCCTCGCAGGAGGGTCCCACGCCCCGCGGGGTCTGTGCCGCTGCGCTGCTGCGGTCCTGCCCAATCTGCGATCTGTGCCTTTGCCATCTGGCGTGGTCCCGAGGCCGGACATACGCTAGGTCTTCAGCCAAGAGCAAGGGTGCGGTGCACTGGCACCCGCGATCGGTCCGTGGATGGGCGCTTCCGTTGGCCCGGACCAGACCGCCTGCAGTCGCCGAGCGCACCTTGAAGCAACCGACCCCCGGTCGGCATCGTCACTATTCAAAATTCAAACCATGTGGTGGCAGCACGCCTTCGCTGCAGACAGGGAATGAGCATGTCCATGGCCCCGCCTCCCGCGACACCGCCGCAGGATCCCAAGAGCCCGGGCGATCCAGCGACGGATCCCATCCCGCCCGTTCGACCCGCAGACCTGCCCCTTTCAGCGCTGGTCAGTTCCAGCAGCCTGCCGGCGGTTTCGTCGACGGGGGATATCGCCCACGCCGCGGAGCCTCGGGCGACGTCGACACCTGCCGCACACGGTAAACAGCACGCCGCGGATCCGTCCCAGCCCACTTCACCGGTCGCTGGGGCAGAAGCCAGCCACGGGCCGACGGGAACCCACGGCGGCGATCATGGGCATGGTCACGGTCACGGTCACGGTCATGGGGCGGAACATCTGTCGCCGCGCAAGCGCCTGTTCAACCTGCTGTCGCTGGAAGCCAGCGATCTGTGGATCGTCGCGATTTATGCGTCGGTGATCGGCCTGTTGTCGCTGGCGACGCCGATCGCCGTGCAGTCGCTGATCAACCAGGTGTCGTTCGGAGTGCTGCTGCAGCCGGTCGTCATCCTGACCCTGGCGCTGTTCATCGGCCTGCTGGTCGTCGGCGTGCTGCGCATGCTGCAGACCAGCGTCGTCGAGCTTCTGCAGGCCCGTCTGTTCGTGCGGCTGGGGACCGATCTGGTCGCTCGGCTGACCCATCGCAGCTATCACGCCCTGGATGATCACGACGGTCGCGAGCTGATCACGCGCATGTTTGACATCACCACCGTGCAAAAAGCGATGGCCGGCCTGCTTTTGGATGGCCTGGGCGTCGTGCTGCAGGTGCTGATCGGCCTGTTCATCCTGGCCTTCTATCACCCGCTGCTTCTGGCCTTTGCCGGGGCGCTTCTGTTCTGCGCTGCCATCGTCATGTTTGCGCTGGGCCGCGGGGCGGTGACATCGGCGATTCGCGAGTCGCGCGCCAAGTACGCCGTCGCCGACTGGCTGGTGCAGGTCATGTTTCAGCCCTTGGCCTTCAAGGCCGGGCATGGCGCCACGCTGGCCCACGATCGCGCTGATCAGCTGCTGCGCGGCTATGTCCAGGCGCGACGCGATCACTTCCGCATCTTGCTGCGGCAGATCGGCGGCTTGCTGTTGATTCAGGCGCTGGCCAGCGCCGCACTTCTGGGCATCGGCGGTGCCCTGGTGATCGGTCGGCAGCTGACCATCGGCCAGCTGGTCGCATCCGAGATCATCGTGAGTGGCGTCGTCGCTGCGCTCGCCAAGTTTGGCAAGCACTTGGAGAGCCTGTACGACCTGTTGTCTTCGCTGGACAAGCTGGGACACTTGCTGGACATCGAGCTTGAGCCGCTCGACAACCCGCAGAAGCTGCCTGCCCGATCACCGTCGGGGAAAGAGCTCGGCATGCGCGTCCTTGTGCATCAGGTGCAGCTGCGCTATCCCGGCCAAGAGCCGCTCTTGCGCGACCTGAACTTGCAGATGGAACCGGGTGACCGCGTCGCGCGGGTGGCTCCAGCTGGTACCGGCAAGAGCCTGCTGTGCGAGGCCCTGTATGGCCTGGTCCCCGTCGACAGCGGCCTGATCGAGCTCGATGGTTATTCGATCCGCGATCTGTACCTGCCTACGCTGCGCCAGCACGTCACGCTGCTGCGCGGCGAGTCCAACGAGATCTTCACCGGCACCGTCGAGGAAAACATCCTGTGCGGCCGCAGCGATGCTCCATCCGAAGAGCTGCGCAAAGTGCTTTTGTCGGTGGGTCTGTGGCACGAACTGCAGTCCGATCCGCTGGGCCTGCGTCGGCCGCTGCAGAGCGGTGGCGCCGTCTTGTCCCAGCGTCAGCGTCAGCGCTTGCTGGCTGCGCGCGCCTTGCTGATGCGGCCGCGTCTGCTTTTGATCGATGGGCCGGCCGTCGCCCACGTCGAACGCGAACCCGACTGGCTGCAGCAGCTTGGGCAAGGTCCACAGGCGCCGACCGTCCTTTTTTGCGTCACACCGGGCAGCCCCCTGATCGCCGCATGTGGACGGGCCGTGGCCTTGGTCGACCAGCATCTGGGGCCCTATGTCCCGACGGCAGACCGCCACGAAAAAGGAGGCGCCGATGCGATCGCACGCGTCTAGTCATGCCAGCGCGAGCGGCCCCGCATCGACGCTGGATCTGGTGCAGTCGCCCCACAGCGTGCGCGTGGTCGCCTGGGGTCTGATCGTTCTTTTGTTTGCGCTGCTGGTCGCGCTTTTGCTGGTGCCCTGGCAGCAGAACCTGCCTGGGACGGGGCGCATCGTCGCCTACACCCCGACGGAACGGCAGCAGAACATCGAAGCGCCGATCGACGGCCGCATCATCAAGTGGGGTGTGCACGAAGGATCGCGCGTGCAGCCCGGCGACTTGATCGTAGAGCTGTCGGACAACGACCCCTCGCTGATGGTCCGCCTGCGCGAAGAACGCGACGCCGTGCGCGAACGCTTGGAAGCTGCGCGGGCTCGTGTCAGCTCGCTGGACGATCGCATCGCGTCGCTGTCGGGGTCGCGCAATGCCGCGATTTCGGCCGCTTCATCGCGCAGTCGCATGGCGCGCGATCGCTTGGATGCGGCGAATCAGTCCGTGTCGGCGGCGGAAGCGACGCAGCGCACGGCGCAGCTGAACTTGGAACGCCAGCAGGCGCTGTATGAAAAGGGCCTCAGCTCGACGCGAGCCTTGGAACTGGCCGACCTGGAAGCCGTTCGCACGCGCACCGAAGTCGATCGCGCGCGGGCTGCGCTGTCGGCCGCTCGCAGCGAGTTTTCTGCGCTGCGGGCCGATCAGTCCCGCGTGACCACCGACGCGCATGCCCTGCTGGAAGACGCCCGCGCGGCCAAAGCCGCGGCCCTGGCCGAAGTCGCCAACGCCACCGCCGAGCTAGCCCGCACAGAAGTCCGCGTCGCGCGTCAGTCGACGCAGATCGTCAAGGCGACGATGAACGGAACGATCCTGCGCTTGGTCGGCGGTCTGGGCGGCGAAATGGTCAAGGCCGGCGATGCCATCGCGGTGCTGGTGCCCGACAGCGAAGCGCGCGCCGCCGAGGTCTGGATCGACGGCAACGACATGCCTCTATTGTCCGAAGGACGACAGGTTCGGCTGCAGTTTGAAGGCTGGCCCGCCGTGCAGTTTGTCGGCTGGCCCTCGGTCGCCATCGGCACCTTCCCCGGGCGCATCGCGCTGATCGATGCCACCGACAACGGCAAGGGCAAGTTCCGCATCCTGGTGGTGCCCGACGAATCGGCCGGCGTCGCCGGGCGCTGGCCTTCGGGGCGATACCTGCGGCAAGGCGTGCGCGTCAACGCCTGGGTCCTTTTGGGTCGCGTGCGTCTGGGCTATGAGCTTTGGCGACAGTTCAACGGCTTCCCGCCGGTCATCGCCAGCGAAGAGCCTGGCCTGGGTGACAAGGCCAAGGGCGGCAAAGCAACGGAGAGCAAGTGATGCGCAACCGATTTGCTCCGTCGATGAATCGCGTGCTGTGGATGGGCTGCATGGCCTGGCTGCTGGGGACCCACGGCGCGCTTCCCATGGCTGGCCTTCGCGCGGCTCGGGCGCAGCGCAGTGGGCCACCTGCCCCGTCTGCTGCAGCTTCGTCTGGTGCAGCTCCATCGGCCACTGTTCCGTCGACCGCCGCTCCGTCGACCGCATCGTCGGCAAGCCCGTCCGCTGGCCCGCCCCTTTTGCTGGACGAGGTCTTGCTGTCGGTCGATCGCTTCTATCCCCTGATCGAAGCCGCACAGCGCGATGTGCAAGTCGCCGAGGCAGAGCTGCAGACCGCCCGCGGCGCCTTCGATCCGGGGCTTCGCCTGCGCACCGATGGCGCTCCCCTGGGGTATTACCAAGGCGGGCGCGCCGATCTGGCGGTCGAGGCTCCGACGCCGTGGTGGGGCGCGACGTTCTTCGGCGGCTATCGCGTGTCGTTCGGCAAGTTCGCCGACTACGACGGCAAGCTAGAGACCAACCAATATGGCGAGCTGCGGGCCGGCGTGCAGGTCCCCATGTGGCGCAACGGGCCGATCGATCGGCGACGCGCCAACATCAGCCGGGCCGAGCTAGGTCGCGGCGTGGCGGGCATGGGCCTGGTGCAGCAGCGCGTCGAAGCCCTGCGCCTGGGCAGCCTGCGGTACTGGGACTGGTCGGCAGCCGGGCAGCGCTTTCGTGTGGCGCAGGCTCTGCTGACGCTGGCGACGGTTCGCGATGAACAGATGGCCGTGCGCGTACAGCGGGGCGAGCTACCCGCCATCGAGCGCACCGACAACCGACGTGCTCTTCTGCAGCGACGGGGCCTGACCGTGCAAGCCGAGCGTGCGATGCAGCAGGCCGCCATCGAGCTGTCGCTGTATCTGCGTGGCGACGACGGAGCGCCGCTTCTGATCGGCCTGGGGCGCCTGCCTGGCGAGCTGCCGCGCCCGCCAGCCGCGGGGATCGATCAAAGCCCGGTCCGCATCGATCGCGACATCGAATGGGCCCTGCAGCATCGACCGGAAGTCGAGCGCCTGCGCCTGCAGCGCGAACAGCTGCGAGTCGAACGCGACTGGGCCAAGAACCAGATGGCGCCGGGCATTGATGCTCAGATGGCGGTGTCGCAGGACTTCGGTGCTGGTCTGGCTTCGCGTGAACCGACCGTCCTTGAAGGATCGTTGGTCATCGATATTCCGACGCTGAATCGAGCCGCCCGCGGTCGCGTAGCAGCGGCTCAGGCATCCATGCAGCGCGTCGATGCGCAGCTTCGCTTGCAGCGCGATCGCGTGGGCACCGAGGTGCGCGACATGCTGTCGGCCTTGTCGGCGGCTGCCGAGCGTGTGCGGATGGCCGCTGAAGAGCTGCGCACATCCCGCGAAGTGGAAGCCGCCGAGCGCGAGCGCTTCGCCCTGGGGGACAGCACACTGTTCGTCGTCAACCTGCGCGAACAAGCGACCTTCGATGCCGCGTTGCGCGAAATCGACGCCTTGGCCGATTTCCAGCGTGCTCTGGCGACATACCGCGCCGTCCTGGTAAAGCCCGACGCCCAGCCTTAGACGCCGACCGACCGCACCCCGTCAAGCGGGCGAAGCACCGTCGATGTCCAGGGCTGACAGGGAAGGCTCGGCAGATGTTTCAGCGAGTGGGTCGAGTGCAGCAGAAGCGGCGCGTGGCCGCGCGAGGACGCGTTAGGACTTCTTCTTCGCCATGATGATGCGGGCGAAGGCGCCGCCGGCTTCCTGCGCCAAGTACTGCAGGCCGGGCAGAATCGGCTTCAGATCCTGCTTGATCTCGTCGACGTACAGCACGCCGATGCTGCGATTGCCGACGGTCAGGGGCAGGAACAGCAGGTTCCCTTCCGTGCTACCCAGCGAGTTCTTGACCGACTGATTCGGCGCCGTATCCGGCAGCTTGCCGAAGAACGCCTGCCGCGCCGCCATGACATCGGCGAAGGGCGAAGGCTCGTCGGTGGCGATCGAGAACCACTTGAGGCTCATCACGATGTGATCGGGGCCTCGGCCATCCAGGCAGGCCAGCTGTTTTTGCTGCTGCACAAACAGCGCGGCTGCATCACCAAACTCGCCCGCGCAGTCCAGCAGGGCGGCGACCACTTGATCGCGCTCCGACGCACCGCGCAGGCGGTCGATGTACTTCGAAAAGCGAGCCGCTTCCTTCGGCGGGCCGTCTGCGGTCGCTGCGACCGGGGCTCCACCTGGATTCAGGGCGCGGGCCAGCGCTTTGAGCGACTGCGGATCGACATCGCCGCCCGCCGCCGCGGTCGGTGCAGCGGCTTCGGGTGTGGGCTTGGCTGGGGCCATCGCGGCCGGGGCCGCTGTTGGCTTGACCGCTGCCGGCTTGACGGCGACCACGGGAGCTTGCGCGACGACCGGCTTTGCTGCCACGGCTGGAGGCGCTGCCCCGGCCGGCTTGGCCACGACCGGAGCCGCTGCAACCGCCGGCTTTGCTGCCGTCGGAGCCGTGGCGACCGCCGGCTTTGCTGCCACCGGAGCCGCTGCCGCTGGAGCTGCCGCGGGCTTGGTTGCCACCGGAGCCGTCGCCGGCTTTGCTGCCGTCGCCGCCGCGGGTGCCGCCGCTGCTGGA
>JAYRFD010000409.1:0-3746 GCA_041908565.1 Polyangia bacterium
CCACTGACCGAAGACGTGCTCGCGCGACTGCGTGCGCACCGCGTGGATCAGATACCGCACGCTGACGTCGCAGGCCGGATCGGGACGGGGCGATTCGCAGCGCCAGCGCGCGCGCAGGTCGCTGCTGATCTTGCTGATCTCCTCGACGCTGCGCAGGATCGTCGGACGAAACTCGGGCGCGGCCAGAAGCTGCTCGCGTGCGCCGGCCAAGTACGCTTCGGTCCAGCTGGCGCCCTTGTCCATCAGCTGATCGGCCAAGCGACCGATGGCCGACCCTTGGAAGCCGACGATGATCTCCAGATGCACGACGCCTTGCGCCGCGGCGCGTCGGACCACTTCGTCGGTCATGTCGACGACGTGGTTGTTGGCGACCACGGAAAACTTGCCGAAGGCATCGAAGAAGTGCTGGTGCCGATCGCGCAGCGCGCCGACCTTGTTTTCCATCGACCAGGCCGAAAGCAGCGTCGGTACCAAGTCGTTCGACGGCGTTGCGGTGGTCAGCGGCGTGGTGTCGGCGGTGCACGGCGGCAGCACGGCGCTGGCGTCGCTGTTGCGGATGCACACACCATCTTGGCGGGCCCAGCGGATCAGGTTTTCCGTCGTCGCGGCACCCGACAGATGCGTGTGCAGGTCCGCTCCTTTTGGCATCAAGCGCAGGAACGTCGACAGCGCGGACGTGCTGGCGCGAACTCGATCAAAGACGCGGGCCGTGGCCGCTTCGCGTCGACGGGCCAGATCCCCCCAGGCGCCGCCGCCGGTGCTGTGTCCGGCCACCGCCCCCAGGCTGCCCGGCAGCGAGCCCAGAAGCTCGGTGTCGGCACTGCAGCCCATCACCACCACCGAAGACAGGGTGGGTAGCAGGACCGACAGAAACGCGGGAATGTGAATCGCCAGGCGATTCATGGATAAGCTCCTTCGTAACCTGTTCCAACGGCTAAGCGAGAAATCCCAGGAAATGTAGATTTCCCGTGGCTGCAGCGTGCGCTAATTGAGAAGTTTCCGGCTCATCATTAAATGTGCGCAAACGAAGAATCAACGATTAGAACAGGGGCCCCGCGGTTTTTTGCCCGCCCCGAAATAGCCGTCGATACACTGGACGGCTGTGAGCATTGCGACGCGCGTCACGCTGCTGACCGTCCTTTTGGTCATCCTGACCTTGGGCCTGTATGGCTTCTTCAGCCTGCGGGCTCGAAGGGCCGAGCTGTCGTCGGCGCACGAGCAGAGCACGCAGCTTTTCGCATCGGCGCTGGCCGTTTCGCTGCAAGCCGCTCTGCAAGATGGCCTGTTTGAAGACCTGCCGGGCCTGATCCGCCGTCTGCAAGGGGCGGAACGTGACACCGAAGTGGTGTACCTGGACCTGATCCAGCCGCAGGAAAGCGCCGCCTTTCCCGCGCCGGCCACCGGTCCCCCTGCACCGCCAGGGGCTGCTGCCAATCCGACCGACAGCGCCCTGGGCAGCGCCGCTCGCCAAGAGCCTTCGCGGGCCGAACGCCTGCGTCGCGTCGAGATCACCGGCCAGCCCTATGGCGAGCACATCGTCGTGGCGGGCCGGCCGGTCTATGCCTACATGTTTCCGCTGCGCGGCAGCCAGCACCGCATCGTCGCGGCCGTCGACATCCTGCGGCCCGAAACCGAAGTCGAGCGCGCCTATAACCGCGTGGTGCGCGATGCCATCCTGACCTTGGGATCGCTGTCGCTGGTGCTGGTTTTGTTGCTAAGCCTGACCGTCCGGCAAGAGCTGACGCGGCCCCTTCTGCGCTTGGTGACCGGCGTCGATGAAGTGACGCGCGGCGACTACACCGGCGCCATCTTGCGTGAACGCAACGACGAAGTCGGCCTGCTGGCCGATCGTTTTAATGAAATGACCCGCTCGCTGCGCCAGGCGCGCGAAGAGATCCTGGCCGGCGTCGACGCCAAGCTGCAGCTTGAGCAGCGCCTGCGACACTCGGACAAGCTGGCCACCATCGGTCAGCTGGCAGCGGGCATCGCGCACGAAGTGGGCACGCCGCTGAACGTCATTGGCGGTCGCGCGCGCGTCATGGCCCGTCGCGCCGACGATCCGCAGGCCGTGACCAAGAATGCCGAGATCATCGCGACGCAGGCCGAGCGCATCACGAAGATCATCCAGCAGCTTCTGGATTACGCGCGGCGCAAGGCGCCGGCCCGTGGACCCGTCGATCTGCGCGCGGTCTGCGCATCGACCTTGGACTTTCTGGAACATCAGCTGCAGACCCGCGGTGTGGCCGCCATCGTTCAGCCCTTTGCGCCGACGGCTCATGCCGATTTGTCGACGGCAGATCGGGATGCAAACGGCTCAGTAGGCGACCTCAGTCAGCCGCCGCAGATGCCCATCGTGCTGGGCGATGCCGATCAGCTGCAGCAGGTCTGCCTGAACCTGTGCATGAACGCGATTCAGGCCATGCCCGAAGGCGGTCGTCTGCAGCTTGCTTTGCAGGGCTTGGTCCGCAAGCGACCGGGGCTGGATCGCGCATCACCCGGGGCTTACGTCATGCTGGCGGTTGAAGACACCGGCGTCGGCATCGACGAAGAACACATCGGCCGCATCTTTGAACCCTTCTATTCGACGAAGAACGCCGATTCCGACCCCGAGCGCAGCGGCGGCAGCGGCCTGGGGCTTTCGGTGTCGGCCGGCATCGTCAAAGATCACGACGGCTGGATCGAGTGCGAGCGGCGCACCCTGGTCCATGGCGGCGGCACGATTTTTCGCGTGTACCTGCCCGCCATCGAGGCCGACGGCGAGGCCGAGTCGCCGGCGCGGGACCCCAGCAGCACCACGCCAAAAAATCCCGCCAAAGCGACGACCCAGTCGGCGATATGATGGGGCGATCTTAACGCATGGCGCAACCGCCCAAAAACACAAGCAAGCTGCCGACGGTTCCCACAAGTGGTGCGGGCCGCGGTCGATCTTCCCCGCCGCCACCCCCACCGGAAGCACGGGGGGATGCCGCCAAGTTGGCGCGCGCTCGCTACACCTTGCTGGTGGTCGAAGACGACGCCGCCATGCGCGAGCTTCTGCAAGACACGCTCAGCGAAGAGGGCTTCGTCGTCGAGACAGCCGGAGGCGGGCGGGCCGGCATCGATCGCGTGCGCAAAGGCGGTGTCGATCTGGTGGTGACCGACGTGCGCATGCCCGACCTCGACGGCTTGGACATGCTGCGCGAGATCATGGGCAGCGGACGCGGCAGCACCGAGAGCTTTTCCCCCCCGCACGTCATCGTCATCACGGCGTTCGGCTCGATCGACACGGCCATCAAGGCGGTGCGCCTGGGCGCGCACGACTACATCACCAAGCCCTTCAACATGGAGGTGCTGATTCTAGCCGTCGACAAAGCGCTGGAAGAGCGCGGTCTGCGGCAAGAAGTCAGCCGCCTGCAGCGCGAGGTCGAGCGTCCCTATCGCTTCGACAACATCGTCGGTCGTTCGCCGCAGATGCAAGAAGTCTTCAACTTGATCCGCCGCATGGCGAGTTCCGCCGTGAACGTGCTGATCACGGGTGAGTCGGGCACCGGCAAAGAGCTGGTCGCGCGCGCCATCCATTACAACTCGCCCCGCGCCAAGCGCCCCTTTGTGCCGGTCAACTGCGCGGCCATTCCCGACGCGCTTTTGGAAAGCGAGCTGTTTGGTCACAAGCGCGGCGCCTTCACCGATGCGCGCAGCGATCGCGCCGGCATGTTTGTCGAAGCCGACGGTGGCACGCTGTTCCTGGATGAAATCGGCGACCTGTC
>JAYRFD010000410.1:0-3556 GCA_041908565.1 Polyangia bacterium
GGCGGCGCCGCAGGTGGAAGCCAGCGGGGCTGTGCGCGACGACCTGATGAAGCAGCTAAACAGCCAGCGGACGGCGGCCAATGTGGCCCCCGTCGATCTGTCGCTGCTTCTAAACGCCGCGGCGCAGCTTTTTGCCGAAGACATGGTGCGGCGCGACTTCTTTTCCTTCACCAACCCCGATGGCCAGACGCCCGATGGGCTGGTGCGCAAGGAGGGCTTTTCGGGCTCGCTGGCCGTCGCGCTGGCTAAGGGGGTGGCCTCGCCCGAGGCAGCGCTTGCGGCGTGGCTGAAGAACCCGCAGAACCGTCAGAACCTGCTGGATGCCAAGTTTGTGCGCCTGGGCCTTGGAGTCGCCGAGGGGCGCTGGGTGCTCATCCTTGGATCGGCTTAGAGATTCCGCAAAACGACCACTGGGAAGGACACGGAATGCTTCGCTCGCTCTCGACTCTCGGCTTCACCTTGTTCGTTGGCACCCTGCTGTCTGGCGTTCCCGCGTGGGCGAGCGCTGGTGCCCCTGCCGCTGGCACATCGCCTGCCGCGACTCCTGCCCCGCCGCTTTCCAAAGCGCAGATCGTGGCAGCCAAGACCTTTTTCGACCGTGGTCAAAAGCTGTACAGCGAAGGGAAGTACGAGGCGGCTTGGATCGAGTTCAGCTCGGCGTATGAGATCGCGCCGCTGCCGGACCTGATCTTCAACCTGGCGCGCTGCGAAGTGAAGATGGGGCGCACCAAGGAAGCCATCGCGCACTATCGCGAGTTCCTGGCGGCTGTCCCCAACGACCCGGCGGCGCCGCGCATCCGCACCGAGATCGACAGCCTAGAGCGCCGTCAGCAGGGGCTGCCCGAACCGACCGCGACGACCGCGACGGCTGCGGCGACGCCCGATGCGCCGCAGTCGAGCACGCACACGGCTTCGTCTGGTGGGCGCAAGTTCCCGCTGGCTTCGGCCCTTTTGGGCGGTGGCACGGCGCTGTTTGTGCTGTTTGGCGGCATCGCGGTGGGCGTAGCGACGTCGCGATACGGCACGCTTAGCGAGCCGTCGCCCGTCGGCTGCAAGCCAACCTGCAGCGACGAACAGGTGGGGTCGGTGCGCACGCCGCTGAACGCGGGCTACACCATGTTTGGCCTGGCCGCGGTGGCTGCCGTCGCGACGGCGGTGGTCCTGCCGTTTGAGCTCGGCCTGTTTAACCGGGAAAAGAAAGTTTCCTTATTTGTTGGGCCGAACTCACTGGGAGTGGCCGGGAGGTTCTAAATGAAGACCGCATTTCGCTGCGCACTTCTGAGTCTGGGCCTAGCTGGCTGCCTTGACTTGAGCGTCCTGCAGTCGGGCGCGAACCCGCCCGATATGGCGCTGCCGGTGGATATGGCCATGCCGGTGGACATGGTGAAGCCGGTGGACATGGTGACGCCGCCGGTCGATATGGCGATGCCGGACATGGCGACGCCGACGACATGGACCAACGTCACGCCGACGCCGGCCCCGGGCAAGCTGTATGCGATCTCGGGCAACTACGCGGGGGGCATGACTACGATTTACGTCGCAAGCGCGGCGGGCGCGGTGCTCAAGTCCACCAATGGCACCGCGTTTTCATCGCTCGCCGTCGGCGGTATGGCCGATCTGCTGGGGCTTTGGGTCAAGGACGCCTCGACTGTGTACGTGGTCGATAACAGCGGCAACACCTATGCAACGGCCAACGGCGGTGCCGCGGCGGCGGACTGGGCCAACAAGATGTCGATGGAAGGCGGGATCGTTCGCGCGGTGTACGGCCAGACCGGCACCGACAGCGTGCTGATCGGCGGTGCCAACACGACGCGGGCTCTGTTTCTGAAGCCAACGTCGGGCACCACGTGGTCGGCGGCGGACAACCTGACCGCGCAAGGCAAGCAGATTTACGGCATCTTCGCCGGTGCGACGTACTATGTGACCGTCGGAGACAACCGAGCGGCGAAGTGCACGGACCCGCTGACGGCAGCCACCTGCGCCGCACTGTCGAAGAGTGGGTTTGCCGGCAGCCCGATTCTAACGGCGGTCCACGGCACGGCAGACAACAACGTCTGGATTGTGACAGAGGACGGCAACCTGGCGCAGAGCGACCTGACGTCGGGTACGAACCAGATGACCAAGCGCGGCAACATCGGCGGGGGCAACTTCGCAGCGGTGTGGGTGAAGTCGGCAAACGAGGTGTGGATCGCTGGCTCGGCCGGCGGCGGCCAGCGCATCTGGATGTGGGACGGCGCCACCCTGCAGAACAAGACCGGCAACCTGTCGACGAGCTATGTGCTGACCGGCATCTGGGGCGACGGCAACGGCAACATCTGGGTCGTTGGCAACAACGGCAACGCTGGCGGCATCTTCAAGCACTAGCCGCGCAAGCCCTGCCTCGCTTCCGTGCCCCGCGACACGGGGACCCCGCGCTTCCTTCCCTGAAAATCACCCAGACTTCGATTGCCCTCCGCCGATCGGCGGCCTGGCCATCAGTGGGCGGGCTGACGCCGCAGTCGGGACAGGACGGGCAGGGCCAGCAGCACCATTCCCGCGATCACGTACAGCAGCATGCGCGACAGCTCGTGGTCGCGGCCCAGTCCGCTGTCGCCCGGCGTTCCTGGCGCTTTTGTCCGCACGGCAAAGAACAACAGGCTCAGGACGAAGTGCATGCCGCGCTTCAACGAACTGAAGCCGCTGATGATCGACGCGGGTACGGCCAGGGCATGCGCCTGCGTGAAGCTGACCAGCGTCGCGGCCGAGTAGGGCTCGACGAAGCCGCGCACATAGTTAAACAGCAGGCAGTTGGCGGTGGCGGCTCCGACGAAGGCCAGCGTGATCAGCCCATCGTGCGAGGGCCCCAGCCAGGTCCGCAGCAGATCGACAAGTGGATATAGAAGTAGCAGCAGCAAGGACAGCACACTCAGCGGCAGGGTGACCGGCAGATGCTGGGGCTCTGCATGCGCCGGATGGGCCTGTCGGTCGTGGGCCTGTCGGTCGTGAGCCTGTCGATCGTGCGTCCGGTGCGCATCGCGCGAGCCTCGACTGCAGGCCCAGTAGCCAAGGACGGCGGTGGTGACGTAGATCGGCCAGAACAGCCACGACGTCTGCACAAGCTGCGTCGTCAGGCGGTTGAGCGGCGACTGGAACAGGGACACCGCGAACAAGGCGGCCGCCGCCAGCAAGCACAAAAGCCAAAGCTGCAGTGCAAAGGCGGGGAAGCGCGTCATCGCGTACAGACCGCGCGCGACATCGCGGAAGCCGGGCCGGCTGTGCGTGGCTCGAGTCAGCGGCGGGACATCGGCGATCTGGCGAAGCTGACGAAGGGCCACAAGCTGACTGCCCAGCGTCAGCAGAAACAGGCCCGAATGCAGCGCCAGGCGCAGGGCAGGGTGGGGCACCAGCCAAGCCGACAGGTCGTAAAGCAAAGCACCAAACGCCACCGAGATCATGGTCCCGATGTAGCGGATCGAGCTTCCGATGCCTTCGCTGCCGGTGGTCTGCAGGCCGGCGATGCCAGCGCGACGCAGCACGCCCAGAAACAGCACGGTGTCGGCTCCCGACAAAAGCGCCA
>JAYRFD010000411.1:0-3176 GCA_041908565.1 Polyangia bacterium
CGCCTTCTGCTGCAGCGGGCGCGCCCGCTGCTCCAGCGAATCCGGCGCAGCCTGCGGGGCCGTCAGCCAGTCCCGCGGTTCGTCCGCCCGCGCCCGTCGCTGGGAAGCCGGCTGCGGGCGCTGCTTCCAAGGCCGGTGCCGCATCCAGCGGAAAGCCCGCCCCTTCGGGGTCGGCCAAGGGCCCGGCGAAAAAGCCGGCCCCCGCCGAGCCAGCCGCCTACGAAGTGCTGTTCACCTTCGACGACGGGCCCCGGTACGAGACCACGCCCAAGGTGCTGGACACGCTGGACCAGTACGGCGTCAAAGCCGTGTTCTTCGTCAACGGCGTGCGCTTCATGGGCAAAGGCAAAGGACCCGATCGCGCTCGCGAGCTAATGCGCGAAACCGTCCGCCGCGGCCACATCATCGGCAACCACACCGTCCATCACTTCTTCCTGTGCGGTAAGCGCGGCCCGACGATCGCCGAGCGCGAGATCACCGAAAACGCCAGCCTGATCCAAGAAGCGATCGGCAAGCCGCCGGATCTGTTCCGTACGCCCTTCGGATCCCGCTGCGCCAGCCTGTCTGCGACGCTGAGGAGCCTGAATATTCACCCCATCGGCTGGGATGTCGACCCGCAAGACTGGAAGCTGCAAGACGCCGATCGCATCTATGAATTCATGACCGGAGCGCTGCGCAACCTGCGTCGTCCGCGGTCGATCCTGCTGTTCCATGACATCCACCAGGCGACGGTCGATATGCTGCCGCGGCTGCTCAAGTGGATCACGGATGAAAACGCGCTGCGCAAGGCCAGCCAGCGTCCGCCGATCAAGATCATCGACTACAGCTACCTGCTTGCCACCAACCCTCCGGGGGCGGCGGCTCCGTCGGGGCCGGGCTAAGACCCGATGACGCATCGCGCGGCGCTTTCGGGCGGTTGCATCGATATCCACAGCGGATCGCAGCCGCTTGTACTTGGGCTGCGCGCGGTCGTCGATTTGACGATCGACGGACGCCGGGGCCAGCACGATCTGACGTCGTTCACTGCCGCGCGCGATGCGCCGGGCACCTGGGTCGGCGAGCCGATCGCCGGCCTACAGCTTCGACTGGCGCTGCGTACGCACGGCGGGGCGGGTCAGCCACCGTGGGCCGTCGAGCTGGTGCCCAGCCTGCACTGCCAGATCAGCGCGGGTCTGCAGGTGCATTCGCTGCTGTTTGCTGCGGACGTGTCGCCCGATACGTTCCTGCACGGCGTCGGCACGGACCCCAGCTGGCGACTGTTTCTGGCGGGCTACAACTCGTTTTCACCGGCGGTCTGTCGCGACAGCCGGGAACACATCCGCTGGCCGCGCTTTGAAGCCGCCGGCACCTTCAACCAGTACGCCGAGTCCGTGTACTTCGGCCGCGATGAGTATCTGTCGTCGCCGTGGTATGCGACGTTTACTCGCCTGGGCGACGATCCAGCGACGCTGCTTGTCGGCTGGCTGGGCGCGCAGATCGGCCTGGGCGAGATCGCGCTGCGCCGTCCGCGCGGACCCAGCGAGCCCGCGCGCCTGGATGCCCGCCTGTCGCTGGGCGGCAAGCGGCTGTCGTCGGGACAGCTGCTGACCTGCGAAGGGCTGCTTTTCGGAAGAAGCGAGGGCGGTCAAGGCGACGCGCTGCTGTCGCGCTATGTCGATGTCGTGGCCGGGCGCATGAACGCGCGGCCCACCGTCGGAGATGCGCCCACCGGCTGGTGTTCTTGGTACTTCTATTACACGCGCGTGGCGGAAGAGCCGCTGCGCAAGAACCTGGCCGTGCTGCAGTCCGAACGAGCCGGCTTGCCCGTGCGCTACATCCAGCTGGACGATGGGTATCAAAGTCGCGTCGGCGACTGGCTTTCGCCCAACGCCAAGTTCGGCGGCTCGCTGGTCAACTTGGGACGCTTGGCCCGCGATATTCGTCGCGCCGGCTTTCTGCCGGGCATCTGGGTGGCGCCGTTTATCGCGCAGCGATCGTCGCAGCTTTTCGCGCAGCACCCCGACTGGATCTTGGCCGGCTCCGATGGCACGCGACGGCGCATCGCGCATCATCTGCCCTGGGGTCTGACCGACGGGCAGATCTACCCGCTGGATCTCAGCCATCCGGCCGTTCTGCAACACCTAGAAAAAGTCTTCCGGACGCTGCGTGAGCTGGGCTTCGCCTACTTCAAGATCGACTTCCTGTCGGCCGGTCTGCGCGACGGCCGGCGCTACGATCCCAGCCTGTCTCCCGTCGAGGCGTTTCGCGGCGCGCTGGCCCGCATTCGCGCGGCCGTGGGGGATGATTTTCTGCTGGGCTGTGGCGCTCCGCTTTTGCCGGCGATTGGTCTGTGCGACGGCCTGCGCGTGTCGTCCGATGTCAAAGAAGACTGGCGCGATTCCACGGTTGGTTTTTTTGCCGCCGACTGCGGTCACCCGGCGGCCGAGCTAGCCCTGTGGAACGACGTGACGCGCGCCCACCTGCACCGTCGCTGGTTCATCAACGATCCCGACTGCCTGCTGGTGCGCGAACGCGACAGCCGCCTGACCCGCGCCGAGATCGAGTCCCTGGTCAGCGTGCTGGCCCTAAGCGGCGGATCGCTGTTTCTAAGCGATGACATGAGCCGCCTGTCCAGCGATCGCCGAGCCCTGGCCGAACAGACCCTGCCCGTGCGCGAGGGCGGCAGCGACTGCCGTGTCCGAGCCCTGGGCCTGCTGACAGAAAAGCGCCCGACTCGCCTGGTTCGTCTTCGCCAGCGCCCCGAAGGTCCAGATCTTTTGGCGGCCGTCATCAACTGGGGAGACAGCGAGTCTCCGCGCCGCTTGCAGCTCGCCGACCTGGGGCTGCGCCTGCGCGGTGGTCAGCCCGACTATGCTCCGTCGGGTTACTGGCACTGCTTCGAGGGCTGGCGAGGGCAGTATCAGCTGCTGGCGGCCGAGGCCACGCTGACCTTGCACATCCCGGCCCACGGCAGCGCTCTGTTGTCGGTCAAGCCGCAGCTTCTGTGCCCGCGCACCGGGCGACCGCGACCGCAGATCGTCGCGCTGACCCACCACGCCACCACCACCCTGGGCGTGCTGCAGAGCGAGTCCTGGGATCCCGATCGCATGGAACTGCTGCTTGCCCTGGAGCTTCAGGCCCGTCGCAGCGGCGACCTGATTCTGTACGTGCCGCCCGGCTACAGCCTGCGCGATGCC
>JAYRFD010000412.1:0-3841 GCA_041908565.1 Polyangia bacterium
ACGCGGGCCCGCGATATCGTCCTTTTGCTGCGGCGCTTCACCCACTTGCTGCGCTACACCGGCGCGCTGACGCAGGCCGGCATTCCCCACTATGTCGTGCGCGGTCGCGGCTTCTTCGCCGCACAGGAAGTCCTGGACCTGGCCTCGTTCCTGTCCCTGGTCGACGACCCGCAGGATCGGCTGGCCCTGCTTTCAGTGCTGCGATCGCCGCTGTGCGCGCTCAGCGACGACACGCTGGTGCAGCTACACCTAAGCGGGCTTCTGACGCTGCCGGCCCTGCAGCGCGCGCACGCCGGCCCCGCGGACGCTTCCGCCGCCGCCATCCCGCCCCTGCCCAGCGATGAACGGACGCGCCTGGATGTCCTTCTGACCTTGCTGTCCCAGCTTCGCGACAGCGCGGCCCGCCTGGGACCTGCGACCTGCTTGCAGCTAGTGCTCGATCGCAGCGACTACCTGGCCCTTTTGTGCGCCGAAGGTGGAGGCAGCGGTGCCAGCTTAGGCCAGCAGCGCATCGCCAACGTGGGGCGCCTGCAAGAGCGGGCCGCCGCCCACGAAGCCCGCGGTGGCACCTTGGGCAGCTTCGTCCGCGCGCTTCGGCAGAGCACCGACCCCCGCGTCGCCAGCGGCTACGGCGAAGGGGACGATCCCCTGGCCCCCATCGCGGGCGAAAGCGACGACGTCGTGCGCGTCATGACCATCCACCAGTCCAAGGGCCTGGAATTCCCCGTGGTCTTTCTGGCCGGCTGCGCCAGTCCCGAACGCAGCGAGAGCCCCGCGATCTCGTACGATCGACACATCGGGCTGGGCCTGCGGCTGTGGCAAGGCGACGTGCGCGTCGCCGGCGGGCTGACCGGCAAGCGCGTGCCCACCCTGGCGGCCCGGCGCATCCAGGCGCTGGCGCGGGCCCGATCGCAGGCGGAATCCTGTCGCCTGTTCTACGTCGCCGCCACGCGGGCCAGCGAACGCCTGCTGTTCACCGGCGAAAGTCGGCGCAGCAGCCGCGGCACCTGGCGCGCCGCCATCGACGATCTGGCGGCGGATCATCCAGAGCTTGTGCGCCGCGTAACCCCAGCGCCGACGCCGCCACCCCCGCCCCACGACGCGGGGCTTGCAGACGCGGGCGCCCTTTCGGTCGACAGCCCCTTGCTTGTGCGGAACGCCGAAGCCCAGGTGCAGCGCGTCTATACCCCGCTGTCGCTGACACCGCCCGCAGGCGGGCTGTCCCTTTCGCTGTCGGCAGCGGCCGACCTGCTGGCCTGCCCGCGACGCTATCACCTGCGCCACCGCCTTTTGCTGCACGAACAGGACGCCGCCCTGCCGCCGGCGCTGGGCGACGATCCGCCGGGCTCGATTCCGCTGGCCGGCTTGGCCATTTCGCTGCTGCGTCAGGAAGACCTGGCCCACCTGCGCAGCGCCCCCGCCGAGGCCGTGCTGCTGCGCGGGCACGATCCGCGCACCCCCAGCCTGGGAGAGCTGATCACGCGGATCGCGCGCGTGGCCGCGACCCCTCTTTTCGATCGCCTGTGCGCAAGCTCGGGACCGATGCTGCAGCGAGGGGTCGACTTCGACGTGCCGCTGGGCCGCCTGCGCCTGCGCGACTCGTTTGACTGGGTGCTGGTCCCACGCGACGGCGCGGCGCATTCGCAGGCTGCGCTGCAGGTCGTCCGCTTCCGCTATGGCTACAGCCCGGATCGCCTGTCTCCGCTCGCCCTGCTTCACGATCGGCTGCTGGCCTGGGCTGCCAGCCAGTACGCAAGCGCGCAGACCGACCCGCCGCGCACCGTCCACAGCAGCCACTGCGATCTGCGCGAGCCCCAGCCCGAGCCGCGCTTCCGCGACGCCGCCCTGCCAGCACCGCAGCTTGACGCGCTCTGCGCGCGCGCCGACGAACGGGTCGAGGCCGCCTGCCGTTCGCCCCTGTTCGCGCTTTCCGCGCCCACGCTGCCGCGCAGCACCTGCGACACCCTGCACTGCGGCTATCGCTACCTCTGCTTCCGCTCCCCCGCCCTCCGCTGATACGACTTGGTCACTTCACAGGACTGAGCGCCGCACTGCCATCGACTCCGCCGAGCTCAGACAGTCCTCGGCGATTGGGGCCCCGCCCCCTGGGGCATTTTCCGCTGTTCCTGCCGACTGCGAACGACAAAATCAGCCGCTTGCATTTTGTCTGCAGGGATGCGGTGCTTAGCCCATGTTGGCTGACCTCTTGCGCGCCCTGGATGCGCATCGTCCACGCCCTGCCATCCCCGATCTGCCGAACCCCTACCTGGAAGGCAACTTCGCCCCGGTCGGACGGGAAAGTGACTTCGCCGGCCTGCAGCCCAGCTGGGGCCGCATCCCCGACGACCTGCGCGGCACGCTGTACCGCATGAGCCCCGCGCCGCGCTTCCCGCCGCTGTCGCGCGCCCTGTATCACTGGTTCGATGGCGACGGCATGATCGATGCGTTTCGCTTCGCCGATGGCCGCGTCGATCACCGGAACCGCTGGGTGCGCACCGCCAAGCTGGCACTGGAAGAACAGGCCGGGCAGGCGCTGTTCGGCGGCATTCGCGACTTCGGTCTGTCGACCCCGATGGCCGGTCTTTTGGCCCTGGGCCTGTCGCCGCTTGGCATCCTGAGCATGCCGCTGCGTCACAAAGTCGGCCTGCCGCCGACGCCCGATCAGTTCCGGCGCGTGCTTCTGGCCATGAACCGCAGCAACACCAACATCCAGGTCCTGGCCGGTCGCTTGCTGACGCTGGTCGAAGGCTCACCCGCCCACGAGATCGACCCCAACACGCTGGCCACCCGCGGCGAGTTCGACTTCGACGGCGCCCTGATCCGCGAAAACGGCGGCATGGTCGCGCACCCCAAGGTCGACGCGCAGACCGGCACCGTCTACACCTTCGCCTATTGGCTGGATCGTCCCGGCCTGACCTATTACGTCTTCGATCGCGATGGGCGCTGCCGGCTGCGGCGCGATGTGGCGACGCCGTACCCGGCGATGATGCACGACTTCAGCGTCACGCAGACGCGCGCCGTCTTTTATCACCTGCCGGCCGTCCTGCGCATGGACGAGCTAGACAACCCCAACACCATCCGCTGGCAGCCCTCGCGCGGGTCGCGCATCGGCGTGTTGCCGCGCGACAGCGAAGACGGGCGCATCCGCTGGTACGAGATCCCAAGCTGCTACATCTTCCACCCGCTGAACGCCTATGACGACGACGACGGCCACAGCGTGGTGCTGGACGTCGTCAAGTATCCGCGGCTGCCGCTGTTCGATGCTGGCGGCGAAAACTTCAACCCGCCGATCACCGACTATGCCCCCGGTCAGCTGACCCGCCTGCGCCTGGATCTATCGACCGGCAGCCTGAAGCAAGATCTGCTCAGCGAGCTCCCTTGCGAGTTCCCAGTCGTCGATCCGCGCGTCGCGCTGCGCCGACATCGCCACGGCTGGCTGGCGGCGCGCAGCGGGCCGATCTGCGGGCGCGGCGCCCTGAACGCCCTTCTGCACATCGACTGCGCAAGCGGTCAGATCCAGACCCGCGTGCTTGGACCGCAAAGCTACACCAACGAAGCGCTGTTTATCCCGCGCACACCCACGGCAGCAGAAGGCGATGGCTACCTGCTTTCCACCGTCTTCCACGCCGACCGCGGCACCTCTGAGCTTCTGCTGCTTTCCGCAAAAGACATCACCGGCGATCCGGTGGCCGTCATCCCGACCCGCCAGCGCGTCCCCTACGGCTTCCACGGCACCTGGGTCCGCGCGTAAAGGCAGGCCCGGGCACAACCGCAGACAAAGTCGACAGAAGGCGGCGGCAACCCGCGGGCCAGATTGAGGCTAAAGGACCGGTGGCTCAGG
>JAYRFD010000413.1:0-1597 GCA_041908565.1 Polyangia bacterium
AGCGGCAAGCGAGCGATGTCCTGTTCGTCGACGCGGACCAAGAAGCCAGGCTCGCCCAGCACCACGACATCGCCAGCCGGAGGCCGCGCCAGTTCCAAGATCGCCTTGGCCTGTTCACGACCTTCCTTGGACAAGCGCGACTCTGCATCGGTCGAAGCCAGCAAGCGGCGGATGCGATCTTGTGCTTCGATGACGCGACCGGCGGCTTGCGCAGCTTGCGCGGCCTGCAGTTCACGCGCGGTTTCGTCCAGCACCGGAGCAGCGGGTGGTTTCTTGGGCGCAGCCGCGTTGGGCTTGCGCGGCCGAGCCAGGCCTGTCGTCGGAGCGATCACAAGCGACAGCAAGGCCACGCAGGTCGCCCGCAGCCAAACAGAAGCAAGAAGGGCCGGGCCAGAAAGCATCGTTTGTGGAGCGTGCTGCGTCATGGGCACGAACCGGCGCGCACGGTCTCGCGCGCTTTGACTTGAACGGTCTGGGTCTGCCCATCGACGACGACATCGTGGGTACCTGGCTGCATCCACAGCGATACCTCTTGGCAGCCGCTGCCAGACTTTTTGGGCATGATCAGCGTGCCCAAGCGCGGCACCAAGCGCAGCACGGCGTCCCGCACCGATGCCTTTTCGCGATCTTTTCCAGCGACGGTGGGCGCCTGTTTGGCGGCGCGCTGATACTCTTGCATCGCTTCGGCCAAGTGACCCTGCGCTTCGTGCATGCGGCCTAGCTGCAGCGACACGTCGAACAACAGGCCCTGACAGCCGGATCGCTGATCGGCCCCTTTGCTGCACAGCTTGCGAGCCTTTTCCAGCGAGTGCTGCGCGCGATCATAGTCCTTGGCCTGAAGCTGCTGCGCCGCGCTGCGAGCCAGGTCTTCGGCTTGCCCCACAGCGCCCTTGCTGGTCGCCGTTCCAATGTCAGCCCCTTTGACCGCTGGCGTATCAGCAACTGCAAGTGCAGACGCAGCGTCGTTCGGAAGTCCAGCAGGCGATGGGCTGTCCTTCTTCGCTTCGCTGGGCGCCGACAAGTCGGGATTAGCGGTCGACGGGGGTTCAACAGCGGCCGTCGATGGGCTGGGGCCTGCGGATGGAGTCGCGTCCGACTTGGCATCGGCACCAGTCGCAGCGCTCGTAGCAGCTGCAGGAGGCAGCAGCAGACGCGAAAGCAGCGCTTCGGCTTGTGCTCGCACGCTGGGTTCGCTGTCTTCTGCAAGCAAGCGCAGCAGGGACTGCAGGCCCGGGGCCGGAGGCGTCGAGCCCGTGCTCAGCTCGGCCACGGCGGCCAGCACGGCGCGACGTACTTCGGGATCATGTTCGCGAGCGGCGCGCCGCAGAAGCGGGATGGCGACCTCATGCGGGGCGTGGCGAATGGCATCGATGGCGGCCAGGCGCTGCTCAAGCGGTGCACCCACGGCCAATAGCTCGCTGTCGGCAGCTTGCACGGCCTTTTCGCCCAAGCGACGCAGCAGCGCATACGCGGGGCTTAGCAGCGGCCCGCCGCGCTTGAGCGCCTCATTCAGCACGGGAATCGCCCGTCGATCGCCCCGCTCGGCCAAGCGGCGAGCGGCGG
The DNA here is from genome assembly GCA_041908565.1 of Polyangia bacterium. Lineage (GTDB taxonomy): Bacteria > Myxococcota_A > Polyangia > Palsa-1104 > JAEUJZ01 > JAEUJZ01. The sequence continues at coordinate 1,564 of JAYRFD010000413.1, forward strand.
CCATGCGCACGGCCCAGGACTCATCGGCCAGCGC
>JAYRFD010000414.1:0-1576 GCA_041908565.1 Polyangia bacterium
CAGCGATCGTCGGGCAGCCGCGCGCAGGGCCTGGCCGCCGCGCTGGAGCTAGCCGCTGCGCAAAGCGGCACGCGGGTACTGTTGCTTTCCGATCTGTTGGGCATGGACAGCGATGACCACTCGCAGGCGCTGTCGCGGGCCGGTGCGCTGTGCCGAAAGCGCGCGCTGCAGCTTCACTGCTGGCAGCCGGTTGCTCGTCGCTATGTGCCAAAGGAACTATTCAATGACCCGGCCTCTGCGCGCGCGGCTGAGATCTTCGGCTGGGAGCAGGACCGACAGGAAGCGCGCATGCATAGAATGCTGGCAAAGATCGGCTGTCCTGTGATAGCCGTAGGTCCCGAAGACGGTCTGGCGCAGATCGCTGCCAAGGCTGCTGCCAAGCTGCCCAAGGCCGTCGCTAGCCGTCCCGAAACCAACGCCTAATTCATCCATCGGATTTGTCCAGCCCATGCCTTTCGGCGTCGCTGCGGCCCGGTGGAACGATTCGCCAAAGACCAAGGAGTTCAAAGACTATGGCCACGATGATTACGGAGGAGTGCATCAACTGCGGGGCCTGCGAGCCCGAGTGCCCCAATGAGGCAATCTCCGAAGGCGAAGACATCTACGTCATCGACCCGAACCTGTGTACCGAGTGCGTGGGCTTCCACGACTACGAAGCCTGCCAAGCGGTCTGCCCAGTTGAGTGCTGCATTCCCGACCCCAACCGCCGCGAGTCGGAAGAAGTCCTGCTCAGCCGCGCCGTGAAGCTGCACCCCGACAAGCAGTTCCCGTCGCTGGCGCAGCTGCCTGCCAACCTCTCCCGCTTCCGCAAGTAGTCCTGTCTGATTCTCCTGCAGATGCCCCGCCGAAAGCGGGGACCGACAATCCCGCCGCCGTAAGTGACTATCTTTCGTCGCTGTCCGCGGCGCTGGTCACCGTCGAAGGCGCGTATGCCATTTCAGCGCATGGCGAGCTTGCCTGCGCCGATCGTCGCGTCCTTTATCACCTGGTTCCCGACGACGGCTTTCTGGGCAAGCTGAACAAGTGGCAGCGCCTGCCAACGGCAGAGCGTCTGCGCTTGGTGCAGGGGCGCTGGAATGCCGAGTCGCGGGCTCGTCTGGAAGATCAGCTTCGTGACTGCGTGCAGAACGTGCTGGCGATTGCCTCGGCCCAGGGCCTGGATGCCGCCAGCACCGACCGGGCCCTGCAGGCGCTGCAAGCGAAGTACGAGCTAGCTCGTCTGCGCTGCGCGCTGGCCATCGAGCGCGTGTCGGCGGTGCGTGCTCGCAAGTCCAGTACCGCGCATGCGCAGGCGGAACAGGCTCGGCAGGCCGTCAACCTGTCGCGCTATCCCGAGTCGTTCGCGCTGGCTCAGTCGCTGAAGCGTCACTTCATCGCCGTGCTGGGCCCGACGAATTCCGGCAAGACGCACGTCGCGATGCAGCAGCTTGCACAGGCGCAGACCGGCGTGTACCTGGCGCCGCTGCGCCTGTTGGCCTTGGAAAACTACAACCGCCTGTGCAACGCCGGACGGGCCACCAGCCTGGTCACCGGCGAACAGCGCAAGCTGCATCCGCAGGCCACGCACATCGCCAGC
>JAYRFD010000415.1:0-1992 GCA_041908565.1 Polyangia bacterium
CGACGCTGCCATCCGGCATCAGACGCACGCTGGCGCGCACCAGTACGTCACTCAGCTTGCACGCGTGGTGGGCACGCTGAAGCTCCGTCTGAAGAAACTTGCCGACCCACAAAAGCTCATCACTGGACCGCTCCCCCGCGGGCAGTCCAGTACATGGCTCTTGTGGGTGCTGCATACACTTTTGCAGGAGCGCAGGCAGCGCACGCTTAGCCTGCCAGCGCTGCTTCAAGTGGGCTTCGAATTGTGCAGGCGTCGCCTTGCCGAACGGAAATCCCTCTGCTTGGACCAAGCCGTCGACCACCGGCAGATAGTCGCTGCAGCCGTCATCCATGCCGCCAGCGAACGCCCGCCTGTGCGCGTCAAGCGCCAGATACGCCAGCTGCCCAGTTTGCGACGGATGAACCAGCCCGAGCAGCCTGGTACCAGCGGCCAGGTCACCTTTGAGCGTGCGCACAACGACATAGACCGGCTTGCTCGCAGTCCCTTTTCGTCCCTCGGCCAGCACGACATGCGGTGCATGGTCCGCGCAGCCCAAGAACGAGCCCCCCAGCTGAGCTAAAGCCTCACCGACGGCACCTGCCAAAAGCAGGCCGACCGCGCAGAAGACAAAGTACATCGCCCTGTGCCCTGGATGTCGCATAGGTCCAACGTAAGCACGCCCAGAGAGCCCCGCATCGGTCGGTCTCACCGCAACATCCGTCGAAGGCGCTCGGTCATCTCGCGCGCCACGCACTGGCTATGGAAAGGCGCCCCTGAAACAGCCTAGATTGTCGTCAGCATGCGCATTCGAATCGGATGGTGGTCGTTCCTTTTGGGGTGCGTGGCGCAGCTTGGTATTGGCTGCGGGCCCGAGTTTCCATCGTTCTGGTTCATCGAGCCGGATCCGCTGGGTCCCGACGGAAAAGTCGACCCTGCTGGCAAGCTGCGCATCCTGGCGATCCAAGCGGATCCGCCCGAGGCCGCGCCGGATGCGACGGTACGCTTGCAGGCGCTGGTGGTCACGCACCCGCAGCAAGGCCAGCTTCTGCCGGGACCCAACGGCATGCAGCGCAGCACGCAGCCGCAAGGGCTGACCGCGCTGTGGCTGGCCTGTCGGCAACCCGGGGAAGTGGTCTCGCCCGAGCCCTGCGGTCTGGAACAGCTAAACGCCACCACCGAGCTACGTCGCCTGAACCCGACGCCGCCCAGCCAGCCGCTGCGCTTCCCCGGCGAGCCGCTGCGGGCCGAGCTTCAGACTTCATCGTCAGCAGGTGGCGACGGGCCGTACACGCTGCTGGTGACGCTTTTGGTCGCCGACGCCGCCATGCCCGGCGGCGCCGAAGCCTGCTTTGCGCAAGCCCAAGCCAACCGCGGCGTGTCGCCCAGCGTCAACCACTGCCTACTTGCGATCAAAGCCGTCCGTGTATCGAAGGCCGCAGCCCCCAACCACAACCCCGGAATCACCTCTTTGGCCTTTGGTCCCAGCGGCGGCAACCTGACGCTGCAGCCGGAAGGAAGCGCGGCAGCCTTCACGTATCCCCGCTTGGACGCCAGCACGCCCGACGCGGATCGCCCCAAGCTGACGCTGGCCGTCGACCGCAGCCCAGACTCCGTCGAAGTCGGCGCTGCCCTCGATGGCACACCCCGCAACGAGAGCCTGTCGGCGACGTTCTACGCAACGGGCGGAACGCTGGAAGCCGGTCGTGGATCGTTCCTGGATCTGGACTGCCCCGGCCAGCCCGAGACCTGCCCGCAGTTCCCCCGCACCTCGATCGACTGGCGCCCACCCACCGTCCGCGCCAGCCGCGAAGCCCCCGATGACACCATCCACTTCTTCGTCATCGTCCGCGACGACCGCGGCGGCCTGTCGTTCACCCGCACCACCGCAGCCGCCCGGTAAAAATCAACACAATTATTCAACAAGCGAACTAATCACTAAATCACAGATGCAGCCCATTATTCAGACACACCATACCGGACAGTTCTTCGACATTCCATTTCTTATTTATTAAA
>JAYRFD010000416.1:0-6479 GCA_041908565.1 Polyangia bacterium
CTTCCTGCAGTCGGTGCGGGCGCTGCTGCCGACGCTGGGACTGGCGCTGTTCGTGCGCTATGCCGGCTGGACGATCATGATGGCCCTTGCGCTGTACGCCGAAGGCCGGCCGGCGCCGCACGTGCCCGATGTGATCATCGATCGCTTGCCGTATGTGGCGTGGGTCGATCGCTACAACCACTACGTCTTGGCTTTGGCCTACCTGCCGCTGAGCGTGGGCCTGTTCTTCGTCGAGCCCGCCCGCTTCTGTCGGTACAACGTGTCGGCTGGGCTGCTGTCGATCGCACGCGGGGTCTGCATCGCTGCAACCGGGCTTGGTCCTGTGCGCGGCGACGACATCCACGCCAACTGGTTCGCCGGAGAGGCCGGGCACACGCGCTATCTGCAGGCGCTGTGGGATCTGTGCAGTCCGACGGGACTTCTTCTGCGCGATGCCGCCCACCTGTACATGACCAAGGACCTGTTCTTTTCAGGTCACACGGCCGCGACCTTTCTGCTGCTGCTGTACGTCTGGCCGTACCGGCGAATGCGCTACGTCATGCTGGTTGGGCACGTCGTGGTGGTGGCCAGCGTCTTTGTGGCGCACCTGCACTACACCATCGATGTGCTGGGCGCCTACGCCGTGGCCTATGCGCTGTTCTGCCTGCGTGAGCGGCGGCCTACGCGCGAGCCAGCATAATCGCCACGCTGCCCCCGCCTTGCGCGAAGCAGGGCACCAGCACCCGGTGTACTGCGGCTGCGATGGGTTCACGACGGTCCCCAGCCACCGTGCACAGACCCGGCAGGGCGGCTTGCGCGTCGGGCTGCGGACAATCGCAGCGCGGCAGGGCCTGCTGCTGCAGCGCAAACAGCGCCTGGGCCATGCGCGAAGCCGCCGAGGTCGGCCACTCGCCCGTCTGCCCCAGCAGCGACATCACCGCGATCCGATCAGCCGCTTGCCCAAGGGCCGCTCGCAGCACTGCGGTCTCGATCTGATCGAGCCGCGTGCCATTTCCACTGCCCGCGATGCAGTCGATCTGAGCCACATCGCAGCCCGCCATCGCCGCAGCCGCCTGAACAGCCGACACTGCCCCACTTGACCCAGGGTCCTGCTGAACGTCGATCGCCGCCTTTTCCGACCAGCCAATGCGCGCGCGCGTATCGCCGGCCCGACCGTAGCCCGTCACCCGAGCCAACACGGGCGCGCCACGTCGCTCGGCCGCGTCAGCGCGTTCCAGCAAGAACAGCGTCGCGCCTTCCCCCGGGCAGACGCCACGCCGCCGTTGGTCATAGGGGCCAGGTGGCAGAGCCGACGGTGCCGCGTCCCCAGCAGCGGCAGGCCCGGCATCCGCCAAGCCGGAAAAGCACCGATACGCATGCACCAGAGACAGGCTCAGCTCGTCTGCTCCACCCGCCAGAACCGCGTCGGCACGCCCGCACAGCAGAAGTTCGCAGGCGGTCACGAAGGCTTCAGATGCAGACAGGTCGCGGTGGTTGACGGTGACATTGGGGCCGCGCAGGCCAAGCTCCATCGCAATCAGCGCAGCCGGTGTGTTCAGAACGGTATAGGGGAAGCTGGCCGGTGATGCCGTTGACAGGCCCGCAGACAGGTACTGCGACATGAACTCGACGGTCAGATCCAGCGCCCCAAGGGCTGTGCCCAGCGCGACCCCGACTCGATCTGATCCATAGAAAGCGACCGGAGACGAGACCGCAGCTGAGTCGATTCGCCCGGTCGCAGCGTCCGCCACGGCCTGCTGCGCCGCCACGATCGCCATCTGTCCCAAGCGAGGCATGCGCCGCCTACGGTTGGCATCGATGGCCTGCGCGGCACCGAAGTCTGCAACGCGCGCCGCAGCATAGGGCAGCGACCCGCCCGGCGTTTCTTCCCCCTTGCCAAGCAGAGGCGCGAGCTTGCTGCCATCTGCCGCAGCCGCAGAATGGCTGGCGTCTTCGACGCGCAACGCACCGTGCCCCGATCGCAGCGCGTCCCAAAACTGCGCACGGCTGGACCCAAGCGGATTCACAATGCCGCATCCGGTGATGACTATCTGCGGTCTAACCATGGGACGATTTGCTATCATGGCCCCCATGAGCCCACCGCAAAAAAATCCCAGCTCCATCGGTCCTTCCGCCGCGCCGGTCGTCGAGAACAGCCCGCGCCACGAACCTTCCTTGTACCGCGGACTGGGCCGCTTGGCTCCCGCCGTGTGTGGTCTGGGGCTGCTGTTCGCAAGCTCGACCGCCGAAGCCAAGCTGTTCGAGGTGTATCTCGACGGCTACCTCGGCGGCATGTACGGCACCGAGCCCAAGCAGGATCAGAGCCTGATCACGCAGAAGCCCGACATGTCGCGCGGCAACGACTTCTTCCACGATCAAAGTGGCGGTTTGTTGGGTGCGCGCCTGGGCATCGAGGTTCTGTACACCGACCTCTATCTGCAGTTCGACCAGTTCCTGACGGGACAGGGCCTGTCCGGGTCGACGCTGCAGCCGATGATCGGCTGGGACTTGGATCTGGGCAGTGGATCGTGGAAGGCGCTGCTGGGCGTCTACGGCGGCTTGGTCTTCGGCTTCCCATACACGCCGCACTGGCCGATCGACAACCGCCAGATCGCGACGGTGGGCGTCACGGCGGAAGGTCAAGGCGGGGCCGAGTACATGCTGAACCGCTTCCTGGGCCTGCAGTTCACGGCCACGGTTGGGTATCACTACATGTTCGCGGGGGCCGAGTCGGTTCCGGTCTCTGTAACCGGCATCACGCAGGCGACGCAGACCCAAGGCTTCCACCTGATGTTCAAGGGCGGCGTTCGCTTCCACATCGGCCTGTAGCCGACGCTTCGCATCCCTGCCCCGCACCTGCCGGGTCCCCCGATCCGGCAGACTTCCCCCCAATTATTCAGCAATGACACACCGCCACATGGGCAGCGGTCGCGACTACGGAACTGGAACGCCCAGGTGCGCCAGTTCCTGCGTCGAAAAGAAGAACGCGATTTCCTTGCGCGCGTTCTCCGGCGAGTCGCTGCCGTGCACGGCGTTGCGCTCGATGTTTTCGCCAAACTTGGCGCGCAGCGTACCGGGCGCCGCCTTGGTGCTGTCCGTCGATCCCATGACTTCGCGGTACTTGACGACGGCGTCTTCGCCTTCCAGGACCATCGCGACGATCGGGCCCGACGACATAAACTCGGTCAGCTGACCGAAGAACTTGCGTTCCTTGTGGACGGCATAGAACACCTGCGCCATCTCTTTGGTCAGCTTGGTCAGACGGAACGCGACCGGCTTCAGACCGCTGGCCGCCAGGTCCGCCAGGATGTGGAACTGATGGCCCTTCTGGACCGCGTCGGGCTTGATCATTCCAAGGGTGTACTCAATGGCCATGACTGTCTCCTTCTAAGGGGTCAATGCAAGAGGTCGTTGTGGCCGCGCATCATGCCAGGTTCCGTCTGCAGATCAAGATCCCTGCCGCAGTCGGACGTGCAGCGGTCCGCGTCGCCAAAGCCCTCGAAGTGGCGCCCCTTGCGCCGCCAACGACGGCCCGCAGCGATTTGGCTATGGCGCAGTCCCAGGCGAGGTCTTGCCGTCCGCCATCGCTGCCCGCAGCGCTGACAGAGCGCCTGCCAGCAGGCCTTTGCTCTCCAAGCGCTCCGCACATAGGGCCAACGGCGCATGGTAGGGGCCGACTCGACAGATGATGTACGGGTCGGCATCGGTCGCCGTCACCTCGCCGATCCGTTCGAAGCGCCCGTCGCTGGCGGTAACCAAGGCCGCCGGGGGGGGGCGCTCGGATGACGATCCGCGTGGGCCGGTCCCATCGGGCAGAAACTGCAGGCGAAGTCGCAGGCCGTTGGGCTTGCGTTCCTCGATGCTCAGGGCGCCGCGGTCCAACGGAAGGATGTGCACGGCCGCTTGGCCGCTGCTGAGGGATGTACCTTTCGTCATGGCCTGCGCAACCCCAGGCGGCGTGTTGCCGGAGGCGACCTCGCCCCGTCGCAGCAGTCCGCGCTCGAGGGACAGCAGATAGCTCGCGCCATCCTCGCGATCGATGCGAAGTTCGGGCTGACCTGCGGCATCCTGGCGCCCAATGCGCACGAGCGTTGGCAGTCGCGGCGAGTCATAGGTGAGCTCACCAGTCGGCAGAGCATAGGCGCGCAGGGTGCCTTCAATATCCAGTGTCACCAGGCGCCCGTCATCGAGGATCTCGGCATTGTCGCTGGCTCGGTCCTGGGACGGGTCGGCGGCAGCGGGCAGCCGCATCGGCATCACCGTCGATGTACGCCCGCCGCGCCGCGTATCAACCAGCAGCGGAAGCTTGCTGCCAAAATACGCAAAGCGTCCGTCGTCACTGACAGCAAGAGGGCCCATCTTCCGATCGGCCTGCAGCCACAGCCCTGGCGCCGTCAGACAACGCACCGCGGCCCCCGGATCTGTGGCTTGCCCCAGCGAAAGCAGGCAAAGCTGGCCGTCCGGTTCGGGCGAAAGAGCCGGGTCCTGATCCGCCTCGGCAGCGTCGCTGGTGCCAGTGGGCGGTGCCGCCGTCCAAAACGCTCCGCCCTGATCCAGCGGCAAGATCGACAGCGGATAAGGCAGCCTTCGCCGACCTTTTCCTTGGGCGATTGCCACGGCCTTCGGCTCGCCGTCCATGGGCAGCCGGAAAAGCTCGACGGTCATCGGAGCATTGGGATCGCGGGCGCCGGCCTTTTGCGCCAGTACCGCCGCCCGGGCATCCGACAGCAGCGATAGCAGCGACGGAGACTGAAGCGGCTTGGGTACGGTAAGCGTACGAGCCAAGCGATGTTCAACGGCATCCCACAGGCAGAGCAGCGATGGAGACGCCAGAGTCAGAAGCCAGTGCCGTTCGGGCGAAATCAGCCACGCTCTGCCGCGCCCAGTCTCCATGCGAACCGACAGACACTGACGCCGTGCGGGATCAACCCTTGGCGCACCGATGGGGCTGGGGCTGCCAGGCGCCTGTCCTTTCGTCGCCTCGGCAGGCCCGGCAGCGGGGCGTTCGTTTGGCGCTTGCTCGCTCTGCGGCCACTCCATGCCGCTGCCTGCGTCGAAAAAGCGCGGCCCGCCGGAGCTTGGCAAGACCGCGATGGTGCCATCGGATCGGCTGGTGTAGTCCAGCGGCTCGGACGGCAGAGTGATCTCGCTGCGTCGTTCACCGCGCTCGCTTTCGAAGACGCGCAGACGCAAAAGAGGGCAGGCCGGCCCGCTGCGATCGCCGCAGTCCAAGGCCAGCACGCGGCGACTGTCGGGGCTGAAGGCGAAAAGCTCGGCGTGGCGGCGCTCGCCCAAGGACAGGAAGTCCAGGCTCAACGGAAGCTCTAGGATCTGCCCCCCCGTCGGCAACGAGAAGACCCGCAGGCTTTGATCATCGGCAAATGTAGCGACGCGCTGCCCATTGGCACTGACCTTGACCTGCCGAATCGTCGCGGAGTGCAGGGCCAGCCGCAGCAACCGATAGCCGCGCCGCAGATCGATGACCGACAGTAACCCACCGCTGGCGACGGCCAAGACGCTGCCGTTGGCCGCAAAGTCGCTCAGAAGTTCGGCACCGGGTGCGGTCGCTGAATCACCGTCGGACCGGGCGCTGGCTTCCAGCAAACCGGCTGCCGGCTGCACCTGCAGGCTGGCCCCCAGCTTGGCCAAGGCCATGCCGACCAGGCGGCGCGCGCTGGCCAGGTCGCCCTCGCGAACGGCCAGGTCAGCCGCCCAGACCATGACATCCGGCGCAGCATCCAGCACGGGGCGAGGCGATCCAGCACCGCCATCAGCGCCCGCTGCGAGCGCGTCCCCATCGGGCGCCCCAGCGAGCCCAGAAGCGGATAGACCCGCATCCAATCGCGAGCGCTGGCTCTGCGTTCCGGGGCACGAGCACAGCAGCAGCCAAATCAGGCACAGCGACGACAGCACGCCGCGCCACCACCTGGATCGCCCTGCTTGTTGCGCCGGATCTGCGCACACGCCGCGCACCAATCCATAGTAAGCTGCGCCGCCGATCGGATGAGGTCTTTCTCGTCCGAAATCCGACACGTAGCTTTCCTCAACCTTCCGGGCGGGCTCTGCCTGCCATCAGCAGCGTCAATCCCGCCCCAGCCCCGAAAGAAGCAAGCCATGCACAAGCCTGTTGCAGTCGCGTCATCCCACGCCGCTCCGCCGTCCCCTGCCCTGTCCTGGCCCCAGCCCATCGTCGGCAGCAAGAAGATCTATGTCCTGGGCAGCCGCCCGGACCTGCGCGTGCCGTTCCGCCGCGTCGACCTGACACCCACGCAGGGGCGCGGCAGCAGCCAGCCCAATTCCCCGATTGATCTATATGACACCAGCGGTCCGTACAGCGATCCGCAGGCGCAGATCGACCTGCGCGCTGGCTTGCCGGCCCTGCGTCGTCCATGGGTTCTGGAACGCGGCGATGTCGAAGAGTACGTCGGGCGCAGCGTGCAGCCCCGCGACAACGGCTACGGCAAGAACCAAGCCCGCACAAACGGCAACGGCAACGGCAA
>JAYRFD010000417.1:0-1695 GCA_041908565.1 Polyangia bacterium
CCTGCGCCAGATCTGCCATGCTTGGGAAGCGCTCGGCCCGATCTTTGGCCAGCATGCGCAGCGCAATCGCTTCGACGGAATCTGGAATGCGCGCATCGGGGCAGCGCTTGCGCGGGGGCTCGACCGCTTCCGACACGTGCTTGAACATGATCGCCATCACGTTCGACGGGTGGTCGAAGGGCACATCGCCCGTCAGCATCTCGTAAAAGATGCAGCCCAGCGCGTACTGATCGGTGCGCGCATCGACGTCGGCGCCGTCGGCCTGTTCGGGCGACATATAGTGCGGCGTGCCCAGCACCGTGCCCGGCAGTGTCTGCCGCGCGGACAGCTCTGCCGATGAGTCCGCCGACTCGCTGGCGGTCGGTTGCGCGGGCTCCGCAGCTTGGGCGTCGCCGGTTCGCTTCAGCTCGACGCGCAGCGTCGGAGCTGCCAGCGCGATGCCAAAGTCGACGATCTTGACGAACTCTTTTTGCCCATCGCGGATCAGAAAGATGTTCTCGGGCTTCAGGTCGCGGTGGACGATGCCCTTGTCGTGGACGGCCGACAGACCCTCGGCAATCTGCCGCGCGATCTGACAGGCCCGCGACACGGTCATGCGTCCGCCCTGCAGCGCCTGACGCAGTGTCGGGCCCTGCAGGTATTCCATGACCAGATACGATCGCCCGTCGGGCAAAAGCCCAAAGTCCGAGATATAGACCGTATTGGGATGGCGAATCAGCGACGCCAGCTTGGCTTCTTGCAGGAAGCGCCGCTGCGCTTCAGCATCCTGCGGCTTCAGCAGGATCTTCACCGCGATCGGGCTGTCCAGGACGATGTGCCGACCGCGATAGACCACGCCCATACCGCCGGCCGACAGTCGCTGTTGGATCTCGTAGCGCTCGCCCAGAATCAGGCCGACCAAGTCGTCCTGCGCGCTGCGTTCAACCGTGGCAGATCGGGACAGCGTCTGGGCGCTGGCGGCCACCGGGACCTGGGCCGTCGTGGCGGTTGCCGCAGGGCTGGATTCGGTCTTGGCGGTCGCCGTGCTAGGGACAGCCTGCGTTGGCGAAGCGGGGCAGATGTGCTCGGCATCGGCTGGATACAGCACACTGCAGTGGGGACAGCGCCGAGAGAGCACCGTGGGCGCCTGCTGGCTGGACATGGCGATCTTCAGAGTATATCGCCATTTGCGCGCGGAGTTCGACGACAAGCTGGCCGTCGATTGTTGCAGGAGCCGTCCTGTGGCTGGCCCTGCGGCTGGATGTGTGCGGAAAGGCGAAAGCCAAAGGAGCGAGAGCGTCTTACGCAGCAGCCAACCCGGCCCGCCCGCGCAAGCGGCCCCCGCCTATTCGCTGTCTTTTGCTTCCTTGGCTTCTTTTGCTTCCTTGGCGTCCTTGACTCGGTGCTTGGTGGGGTTTTTCAGGTCGAAGTGCGGCAAGCGGTTGGAGTCGCAGTTCGGCCCGAAGCCCTGCGCATTGAAGTGATAGGTCAGCGAGCCGCTGCCCATGCCGACCTTGGTCACGACCTTCAGGTCGTGCTCCTGCGCGCGGGCCGGCGAACAGTACGACAGCAGGTAGAAGCTCTTGGTGTACGCCTCGACGCGCTGGGCGATGTCGTCGAAGGCCTTGGCTAGCTCGGCCGGATCTTGGCTTAGGAAGGCGTGCGTGCGACCGATGTTGCGAAGCTCGCCGTTGTTGATCTCTTTGCCGATGCCGA
>JAYRFD010000418.1:0-4222 GCA_041908565.1 Polyangia bacterium
CGCTGCGCGGTCGATGACCTGCCGCGCGGTGCGGCCTCCGTCGAAGCAGCGAGCGGGCAGGGGACTGACCGCGATGTGATAGCCCAGCCCGCACAGGCGACGCGCGATCTCGTTGTCTTCGCCCAAGCAGTCAAAGAACGCCGAAAAGCCGCCGATCTGACCCAGCGCCGCCGTCGGCAGAGCACACAGCGCCCCCGCCATCATCGGTGCGGCGTGGGCAGCATCGGCCTGGGGGGCGTGATCCCTGTCAGGTGCCGCTGCCGCTGTTGATGTTGCTGCCGCTGCTGAACTGGGCACGTCGGTGGCGGAGTTCAGGTCGTCCGTTTCGCGGGGCGCGCGCAGCGCGTACAGACCGTACAGCGCCAGAAAGCTCTGCGCGGATGCACAGACCAGCGCTGCTCCGGCGCGATCCCAGGCGGTCTGCGATGCGACCTCGATCGGCGCCGCGAACGATGCACCGGTGGGCCGCGGTCCGGTTCCTTCGCGAAAGGGCCACAGCAGCGCCGGCAGATCATCGCCCGACAGGCGCACATCGCTGTCGCCGCAGACCACGATCGGGGCCTGCACCTGCGGCATCGCCGCCGCAAGCTGAAACGCTTTGCGGTTGCACAGCGCAGGAGGCGACGTGACCAGCACACGCACGACAGTCGAAGACGTTGACGAAGACGCTGACGAAGACGCTGGCGACAACGCCGCTGTCGTGCGCACCACGTCCTGCGCGATCGCATGCGCGGGATCGGCGACGCTGGGCACCAAGATCAGCACCTGACGCGGGCCCGGATACGGCGCCGTGACCGACGACAGCAGGTTTTCGTGCAGGCCCGGCTCGCCCCCTTCGCAGGGGCGCAGGATGGCGATGGCCGGCCAGCGACCGTCGTCGCGCTGGGCATTCGCTTGCACCACGCGTCGAGCCTGCGCAAAGCGCCGGTGCAACAGCAGCAGGCCGACGATCAGCGTCGCCGTGAAGCCGACGTTCAGGCCCGCCCAGATCTCGCACAGCGTGTGAAGGATCGTCGCGGCGTGGCTCATGAAGGGGGGCGTCCGGTCCCCGCTGCGTCGACAACGCGCGTCTTGTAGGTCAAAAGTCCCTGCACCGCGCGCGATCGGAAGCGCTTCAGGTCCAGGTACTCGCCGACGCCGTGATAGCTGGCTCGGTCGGTCTCGCCCGAAGACGAGACCGAGGACAACCCGGCCGCGCTGGGGGCCGAAAGCGTCGCGGCATAGCGCGCATAAAACGGCGCGTCTTCCAGGCGCCCTGTGCGGATGCGTTCGGCCTGATAGGCGCCCAGCACAAAGCGCGCGGGCACCCGCAGCCACAGATAGTCGGTGCGATCGCCGCCGTAGCCGCCCCAGCCGCTGCGTTCGTCGCGCCAGATCTGCGCTCCGCCATGCTCGGCTTTGCTGGGCTGCGGCGGATACTGCACGGCCAGCGCCAGCACCTGATCGTCCCAGCGCTGCGCTTGGTACAGAACCAGGGCCGCGGGATCGGCTCCGTCCGTCACGCCGTGCGCCCAAGACCAGCGAACAAAGGTGTCTTCAAGCCGACCGCTGCCGCAGTTGCGATCGCAGTATGCGTGTCCGGAAAAGCGCAGGCGCAGCGCTCCGCAGGAAAGCTCGACCTCGGCACGAGCAGCCGGCGCAATCGGCTGCCAGAAGTGCGCTTCTCCAGCGGAGTTTTCCCCCAGCGGAAACGCCGGCACGGTCGATCCGACATGAAGCGGCGTGTCGATGCGCAGCCGAGCCCGCACGCGATCGCCGGGCTTGCCGAAAAACTTCGTGGTGTCTTCGTCAATGTCGACATCGACGCCGTCGTTGCGATAGCGCAAGGCGGTACGTGCCACGCCGATCGACCCGCCATCGGCCGAAAACGCCGACGGAGCGTATTCGTTCATCACCCACAGGCGCTGGCAGGACAGGCTGGGTCGGCCGGGCTCTCGTTCGTACAGCGCGAAGTGAACGGCGGGGTGATCCAGGCCGCAGGCGGCTTCGCCGCGACGCAGGCGCTGGGCATAGTGCGGCGAAAAGACCGATCCCGCGAAGACGATCAGCGTCAGGCCGTAGCGACCTTCGACCTGATCGTGCGCTTCGATGTACCACCAGGCATAGCCGCCGCGCGCCTGGGCGCACGATCGAGCCAGCGCATCAAACGGCCCGGCTGTGCTGGATGTCTCTTTCGCGCGTTGGGAACTGGGAACCTCTGCTCGCATCACCACACGGACTCTCCGCGAGTTCAGATGTCAGCGCGGGACGATCGTCGTCGGTTCAAATGCGCCAATCGCCACGTGATCAGCGGGGCGAACTTGCCCATCTTGATCGACATCCGGGGCGACAAACGACTGGTCCCCCAGACTGATGCGCAGGGCGCCGCCTTGGGCCAGCGCTTGCTGTTCCGGCAGCGTGCCGCGCACCAGGCGCAGGTCGCGCTTGCTGCGATCGATGAAGATCGAATCGATCGCCGAATAGAACACGCCCGACTTGGCCAGGCCGTCGTCGTTCGATGCGATGTTGAACAGCGCCGCACCACAGCTTGGATCCAGGTAGTGCTCTTCTGGACTGGTGACCAGCGGACGGTCGGAAGCCAAGAGCGTGTTGAACAGCGCGATGCGCTCGCGCACTTCCGCATCGCACCACAGCGTCGTGTAGTACTTGCCCGCGCGACGCAGGCCGCTTTGCTGAATGAACGTCGTGTTGATGATCGCCGATCGTCCACTTCCCGCCGAAAGCGCCCGCACGCGCACGCCGCCAAACGCGTCACGGCTGTAGTCGCCGTTGTCAGCAAACACGCTGTTTTCGATGCGGAAGTCGGCGCCGTTGATCTCGATGCCGCGCGCGTTCGCCGCTCGATCGGAAAAGATGCTGGTCTTCGGAGTACGACCCAGCCAGCTATTGCGCAGCGTCAAGCGGCAGCCGGCCTCGGCATAGATCGCGGTGCCGTTTTCGACGAACAGCGACCGCTCGATACGCACGCTGGTGTTGTTGCCTTGGCAGCCGACGCCGATGCGGTTGCCGCGCACCAGCAGGCCTTCCAAAACGACAGAGCCGCCCCGCACGACCATGCCATCGCGCCCATCGACGCCGCCCAAGGTCACGCCAGGCAAGCTGTCGGCGTTCTGCGGCGGAGCATCAGCAAGCGGGCCGATCAGGTGAAAGACGGCGCCGCCGGCACTTGGCAAAGACGGCAGATCGATCGACGAAAAGTCGCTGGCCAGCGCCACCTTGCGCAGCAGCACATAGCGCTGGCTGGGCAGCAGGCGATCGATGGCTTGCTGCGGCGTGCAGAACACCGGGCCGCCGCTGCTGCACAGGTTCTGGTCGACGACCAACACCTGATTAAACGGCACGCACTGCCCCTTGTAGACGCCAAACGGGGCGCCGCTGTCGTCCTTGGCGCAGACGCCTGAATCACACTCGCTGTGGCGCTGGCAGGCGCGGCAGCTTCCCTGGTCGCAGATCGGCGTGGCGGACTGGCTGGACGAAAGTGGAGATGACCCGTCGCGGCTGCTGCTGGCGCAGTCGTTGGACTCGCTGGTAAACCCGCGCTTGGCGATGCAGGCGACGCACTGGCCGGCGATGCAGCGCGGGGTCTGCGGGCTGCGTTCGCGACAGCGGGCATCGTCGCCCGCCCGGCAGCTTCGGCACGCGGCTTGTTCTTCATCGCAGATGGGCGCGGTCTGGGGGCAGCGCACGCTTAGGGTGCAGCGCGGCTGGCAGCGGACCTCGCCATCGCTGTCGGGCATGCAGCGCTCATCGCTTTGGCACAGCGCGTCGTTGCACGGGACATCGTGGATGGCGGCGCATGACGAAAGACACAGGACGGATCCCAGGCACAGCCACAGGCGGGTCGCGATGCCGGGGGCCCATGCGGCCCGGCCGCGTCGGGAAAAACCCCGTCGCTGGGCGACCGACTTCAAGCGAGTTTGACGGAAGCGCGCGCGCATTGCGCGCACCGTATCAGAACCGTAGCTCGCTGAATATCCCGGCCGCTTGCGGCGACAGCAGCGGTCGCACCGACCACAGATTCGTCGGTGATGGGCCTGACAATCGGGCGGTGGTGCTGCTCTTTTCGCGGTGGAAGCGCGGGTGGTTGGCAGCAGCCCAGCCGAACCAGCTGGCCCCGACGATGAACGCCGCGCCACCGATGCCGACCAGCAGGCCACCCGGAATGTTGGGGTTGAACACCGTCTCGCAGTTGGGTCGCGTGCAGATGTCCGTGGTGTTGCCG